>CAYPVA010000027.1:0-15760 GCA_964414045.1 uncultured Lishizhenia sp.
ATTTTTGTTCTTCATCGATGATCATGAGGCCGAGGTCCTTGAATTTGACGCGTTCAGCAACTAACGCATGCGTGCCAATTAATATGTCGATTTGACCTGCTTCAAGTTTTTTGAGGGTTTCGGTGATCTCTTTGGCCGATTTAAAGCGATTGATGTAATCGATATTGACTGGAAAGCCCGCCAAACGACTTTTAAAGCTGCGGTAATGCTGTAGAGAGAGTATGGTGGTGGGCACAAGAACTGCCACTTGTTTGGAATCAGTTACTGCTTTAAAAGCAGCGCGAATAGCGACTTCTGTTTTACCAAAACCGACATCACCACAAACCAAGCGGTCCATAGGACGGGCGGCCTCCATATCTCGTTTGATATCTTGGGTTGCCTTGAACTGATCTGGGGTATCTTCAAACATGAAAGAGGCCTCTAGCTCATTTTGCAAATAACTATCTGGCGCAAATGCAAAACCAGGCTTACTGCGTCTTTGCGCATAAAGTTTGATCAAATCAAAAGCCAATTCTTTGATCTTCTTTTTGGTCTTGTTCTTCAGATTAGACCAAGCTTGCGTGCCTAGTTTATTGAGTGTTGGAGCGCTACCTTCCTTCCCTGTGAACTTGGAAATACGGTGCAAGGAGTGGATGCCTACATACAAAACATCCCCATCTTTGTAAACCAAACGGATAGCCTCTTGGGGTTTGCCATTGACGTCGATGGTTTCGAGACCTGAAAACTGCCCTACGCCATGATCAATGTGCGTGACGTAATCTCCCTTTTGGAGTTGATAGATTTCTTTAAGTGTAAGCGCTTGTTTGGCTTGTTTAAAACCTTCTTTGAGTCTGAAACGGTGGTAGCGTTCAAATAATTGGTGGTCCGTGTAACAGACCAGTTTAAGTTCTGGACTGATGAAACCTTCGTGTAAGGCAATCGGTAGTGCGCTGAATTCGCCTTCTTCACCGATATCCTTAAAAATTTGATAAAGGCGCTCAATTTGCTGAGGCTGATTTGAAAAAATCAAGTTGTGATAGCCAGCAGCTTTACGGGCTTTAAGGTCTGTATTTAATCTTTCAAAATCTTTGTTGAAACTCGGTTGAGGTAATGTTTCAAAAACTTCTTGATGGGTGTGTTTAAAATAATAAACCGGGCCATATTCTACCAAGCGGTAGTTTGCTATTTGTTGTTGCCATTCTAGATGTGAAAGGTAACGTTCATTAGGTAAGGCATGCTTAACCGGAGTATCTAATTTGGCATGGATTTCAACAGCCTTTTCGTATTCCTTTTTAATGATTTGCTGAGTGCGCTCGGCATCCGACATCCAAACAACTGCATGTTGCCCTACAAATCCTAAAATATTTTCTTGGATCTCAATACTTAAACCCGTTTGGATATTGGGGATTACATTAAAGAAATGATGACTTGCTATGGATAACTGATTGGCCGCATCAAAGGTTCGGATACTCTCGACTTCATCTCCAAAAAACTCAATGCGAAAAGGATGCTCGTTCGCAAAAGAAAAAACATCAAGAATGCCGCCTCTGATGGAAAACTGCCCTGGTTCATAAACGAAGTCAACGCGGTCAAATTGGTATTCAAGTAGGAGGTCATTTAAAAAATCAGTGCTGTATTGCTTACCCACCTCAAGGCGCATGGTATGCTTGACTAAATTCTTTTTGCTCGGGATTTTCTCAAAAAGCGCTTCGGGATACGTGACGATCCAGGCATTTTTGTGCTCGCTGAGTCTTTCGAGTACTTCCGCACGCGTAACTACATTTGCATTGTCGGTTTGTTCTTGTTGATACGGAACCCTGTAGGATGCCGGATAAAAAAACAAGCGTTTGTCTGCAGGAAAAAGCCCCTCGAGGTCATTTAAAAAGTAGGCTGCTTCCTCTTTGTCTGATAAAATAAAGAGGTGTACCCCGGGTACTTGCTGTGCAACCGTTGCACTCATGAGTGCCTTTGCAGAACCGACAAGGCCTTTCCAATGCAACTTGGCTGCCTCGTTTTGAAGATGTGCTGCGCTGCGATCTAATGCAGGATGTTTGGCAAGCTCTTTGATGAATGTAGCAAGTTCCATAGGGGATTGCAAAATTAACGAAAGTATCTCCTTTGTGACTAAAAATGTGACGAATTCAAGCTAAAACGTTTGAAATAACAATTCAGTGTGAATATCTCCAAGAATTAACAAGTAGGTGCCACTCCTCTTTGAGTAATTTTATCGAACTAAAATAGACAGCAATTATGAAGTTTTCCGTGAAATCCACCTTAACACTTGCCTTTTTAACAAGCACTCATTTTCTTTTTGCCCAAGGCGATACTACAGCAACCTCAGCCGGTTTTAAAACCGTTGAAGAAATTTCTGCCATCGACTTTTTAATGAAAGGTGGTGTCTTTCTCATTCCTATTGTATTGCTTTTGTTCTATACAACTTACATTGCCGTTGAGCGCTTTTTGTACATCCGCCGCATGACCAAACAAAATATGTTCTTGATGAGCGAATTGCAAACGCAATTAAATAGTGGTAATATGAATGGCGCACTTGATGTTGTCAACCGCGATCAAACAGCATTTGGTTCGGTTGTCAAAGAAGGCGTGCAGTCCATCGGCCGACCTATCCCACAAATTGAAGCCAACATGGAAAAAGTTGCCAATATCGAAATTGGCAAGATGGAAAGAAATATCAACCACCTCGGACTCATTGCCGGTATCGCACCTACACTTGGTTTTATCGGAACCATTTCTGGGGTAATTAAAATTTTCTACAGCATCTCAATTTCTGAAAACGTATCTATCGGAAACATTTCAGGTGGTCTTTACGAAAAAATGATTTCCTCAGGTTCTGGTCTTGTGGTAGGTATCCTCGCCTTTACTGCATATCACCTTTTGAATGGCATCATTGATAACTACGCTTTAGCCATTCAAAAAATCAACTTAGAATTCGTCAAATTAATCCGCCCAAGCGATGCCAATAAAGCGTAACCGAAGGTTTCATGCCGAGGTAGCTACATCGGCACTGAGCGACATCATGTTCTTCTTGTTGTTGTTCTTTTTGATCATCTCGACTTTGGCCAATCCTAACGTGATTAAAGTGCCATTGCCGAAATCCGATGCCAACGAAAAGACGCAAAAACAGCATGTTACCCTGACAGTAAAGTTCGATGAAAATCAACAGCGTCATTTCTATGTTGACAATGATGAAGTTGCCCTAGATCAATTAGAAGGAATTTTGGTGACCGAAACTAAAAAAATTGGAGACAACACCGTCATCATTCGATTACCTTTTGACGCACAAGTCCAAGAGCTAGTTGATTTACTTAAAATCGGCATGCTCAATGACCTTAAAATGATCATTGCCACTAAAGAAGGATAACCCCATTGAAGGAGTAAGAAAATGGATCAATTACAATTAGACTATATCGAAGCCAAACAAGACGCGCGTAAATCTTTGATTTATAGCACTATTTGGTTATTATTCTTACTGCTCATTTCGTTTATCATCAAATTTGATGCACGCCAAGATGCACTTGTAGATACACCGCCCTTGCGTTCAGATGAAGTGATAGAAGAATTTCAAATCGACAACGTTACACTAGACGACGTTTCTGGCGGAAGCCGAGGAGGTGGAACACCGGGTTCCGGACGCATTGCCCCACCCGCTGAGCAAACTGAAAGAGTTTCTACCGCTGCACAAAGTGATTTTACACACAATAGTGGAAACTCCAACAACCATAACTCACCAAATGCTACCAACGCAAGTTCAACCACTCAAAGCACCAATTATTTTGGTAGTGGGGGTAGTGGCCGTGGAGATGGGCCTGGTAACGGACCATTTGGCGGGCCAGGCAACGGCATTGAAGGCGATGGCCCTGGAACTAGTCGTGGTTCTGGCAAAGGCCGAGTTCGACTCAACAACGTTTCCCTTCCGAACTACGAACTAGATTTTGAGTGCCGCATTATGTTCAAATTACAAGTAGATAGTGACGGTAAAGTAGTTGGAGTTAGAACCGTGAAATCCGTAACTACCTGTGTCGAAGATAGAATTATCAATGACATCAAGGAGCGCATCAAGCGTGAAGTCAAGTGCAATAAAGATCCAGGAGCGCCGCTCGTTGAGATGGATTATACCATAAAGTTGGTGCCAAGAGGCTAAAGCCCCATGGCTTTTTCTACCATTAGCTTCGAGCCAATATAAAACCCAACTCTTTGGTGAAGTTGCGTAGGTTTGATTTCTAAAATTCTGTTTTTTCCGTCTGTAGCCAAACCTCCTGCCTGTTCTGCTATGAAAGCAAGCGGGTTACATTCATATAACAAGCGCAAACGACCTTGAGGGGCTGATGGTACTGTCGGATAAATATAAATGCCTCCTTTGATCAGGTTGCGGTGGAAGTCGGCGACTAAAGAACCAATGTAACGACCAGAATAAGGTTTTCCGGTCTGATTCTCGTTGGACTGACAATAAGAGATATAGGCACGTAAAGTCGGCTCAAAATCATTGAGATTACCTTCGTTGACAGAATAAATACGGCCATTTTCAGGCATGCGCATCTCGGGATGAGACAAAAAGAATTCACCAATGGCTGGGTCTAGTGTAAAACCATTGACCCCATTTCCAGTCGTATAAACTAAAATGGTAGAAGAACCATACAACACGTAGCCAGCTGCTACTTGTTGCTCACCTGACTGAAGCATGTCGTCAAGGGTGGCCGGGGTTCCGTTTGGTGAAATGCGTCGGTAAATTGAAAAAATTGTACCAATCGAAACGTTTACGTCTATGTTTGAAGAACCATCGAGTGGATCAAAAAGGACTACATAATTTCCTTTTTTAGCTGTTGCTGATTGAAAAGCAAGGTAATCGTCGTTTTCTTCTGAAGCAATACCGCATACTTCACCGCCATTTTCAAATGCCCTGATAAATGCTTCGTCGGCAACTACGTCGAGTTTTTGTTGTTCTTCGCCCTGCACGTTCTGACCACCTTGTGCACCTAGTATGTGGTCAACCAGACCAGCCTTGCGCACGTCGTTAGAAACAATTTTAGCTGCAAGGGCTATGTCGTTCAAAAGCCTTGAGAGTTCACCACTGGCAAAAGGAAAATCTTTTTGCTTGGCTACAATAAATTCGTGAAGTGTTGTCAGTTTTGACATGCTTACATTGAGAACATGTTGCTGTAGTCAGTGCCAAGGTGAATTGGGTTGACAATAAGTGTTGGAATGAGCGCATCATTGGTGATGATATACTGCTCATGATTGGAAGTTAAAGCCGCAAAAATATTGTTGCGGTTTAAGTTCATGATGGCGATGAGGTCTGCATCGACACTCACGGCATATTTGACCACTTCTTTGTCAAAACCAGCACTAGGAACCACCGCGCTTGTCATTTCAATGCCGCGATCTTTGAAGAAACTTTCTGAGAACGTTATGTTTGAACGCACTTGATGACGTAAAAACTCGTCGGATTCGTCCGGAGTGACTACGTGTACTTTTGAATTGAAATACTTTGCCAAATTGGCAACAATGGATAGCTTTTGTTTGGTCTCTTTGTGGAGGTCCATAGGTACGACGATTGAATCATAGCCCGTTGCTTTCACTGCTTTCTCTTGGACAATAATAAATGGAACTTGAGAGCTCGTTACCACTTTTAGTGCATGGCTACCAGTAATGTGCTGCCAACCATGAGCACCGTGAGTACCCATAACGATGAGTTCTGCTTGGTGTTCGGCAGCAAAGGCGCCGATATCTTCAAAAATACTACCTATGCGAACGTTCGGGTGAATTTTGACCCCTTCGTGTTCGTGTTTACCGATGATGTTCTCAAGTTGAGCCAAGGCCTCTGGGATTTGGGTGTCTTTGGAAACAACATGTAGCAGTTGAATCTCGGCACCTAATGGCTTCGCTGTTGCAATGGCGTGTTGTAAGGCGATGTCGGCCACTGGGGTAAAATCTTGAGGGACAATGAACGTTTTAGTTTGCATAGTGGTGTTTTTTACAAATTTAAGACAAAGTGAAGTAAGAACGCACTACTTTTCTCTTTATTTTTGTGTGAAGCCTACTCTAACATAAGCTACTTGGTTCATGCCTATCATCGGAAAATTAATTCAACGGAGTACCGCGATCAGTTTCAAAAGAATTTCGCGCAAAAGTCCTGATTACAAGCAGCAATTAGAAGCCCTCAGGCAAAATATCGAGGTGGCTAAAAAAACCAAATTTGGGCTTGCGCATCACTTTGCAAGTTTGCTTCAACGTACCGATTTTGTTTCTAGGTACCAGCAACAAGTTCCAATTACTGAATACGATACCTACTACACTGAGTGGCTGGAGGCAGCCATCATAGGCGCCAAGGATCATATTTGGCCTGGTCGCATCAAATACTATGCACTCTCTTCCGGTACCACAGGTGCACCAAGTAAGCGCATTCCTGTTACAACTGAAATGATCCGTTCTTTTCAACGTGTTTCTTTGCGACAATTTTCAGTGCTCCACGAACTGAATTTATCAGATTCGTTTTACGGGTCAAAAGTGTTAGCTGTTGGCGGTTCTACAAAACTTAAAAAAGTGGGTGCTCACTTTGAAGGAGACCTCAGCGGTATCCTCAAAAAACACACCTCCCTGATTGCAGCTCCATTTGCAAAGCCAAATAAAAAAATCACACACCTCAAAGATTGGAAGGCCAAACTCCCTTTGATGGTTGAACAGGCACCAAAGTGGAATATCGGCATTATGGCGGGCATACCGAGCTGGTGCGTCTTGTTACTCGAGGAAATCGTAAAACATTATCAACTTAAAAACATCCATGAAATTTGGCCCAACTTTAAAGTGTATGTTCACGGAGGGGTTTACATGGATCCATTTGTTGAGCGTCTTAAAAAAGTGTGCGGCGAACCCGTAATTTTACTGGATACTTATTTAGCAAGTGAGGGCTATTTTGGTTACCAAATCAGTCCAAAACGGAAAGGAATGAAACTCTTGCTCAACAATAGCATTTTCTTTGAATTCATTCCGTTCAATGCAGCATATTTCACAGAGTCTGGGGAACTGAAAAACAAGCATCTTGCCTATACCATAAGTGAGGTAAAACCAAACATTGACTACGCCATGGTCATCAGTACCAATGCAGGCCTTTGGCGTTACATGCTCGGCGATTTAGTGCGTTTTGTTGACA
Source organism: uncultured Lishizhenia sp. (assembly GCA_964414045.1). Classification (GTDB taxonomy): domain Bacteria; phylum Bacteroidota; class Bacteroidia; order Flavobacteriales_D; family Crocinitomicaceae; genus UBA952. The sequence goes on from CAYPVA010000027.1 coordinate 7,145, forward strand.
CCACCACGCAAGAGATCATCATCTCGGGGCGCATCAAGCAGTACTTGAGTATTTGTGGTGAGCACCTGACACTTGACAACATCAACCAAGCCATGGTACAAGTGAGTAAAGCACATGGTTTGTCATTTTCCGAATACACCATTTTTGCCGATGAGTCGAGCTACCAGCATTGTTGGTTTATTGGCTGCGATGATACTGCTGCTTCTTACGCACTCATTAATGAAATTGATGAAAAATTGCAGGTTGTCAATGATGATTACGCTTATGTGCGCAAACACAATATGCCTGCCCCTAGTTTAAAAATCCTACCCACTAAAGTATTTTACGATTATTTAGAAAGCATCAATAAACTCGGTGCTCAAAATAAAATCCCGAGGGTTATGAATAAAAATCAGGCCGCTCAATGGACCCAATTTCTTAGCGCAAACGGTTACCTTTAAACAACGAATGTTTTCCAAACGTATAGCTGACATTCATTTCAATAGAATGTCTGTAAGCCGATGCCAAACGCCCTAAATCTACATCATAAGATAAGCCTAAATCAAAAGCACCAAAATCTATGGCGACATATGGCGATACGGCTGCAGTTGACCTAAAGTAGAGGCCTGCCGTTAAAAAACGGTTAGTCACCTCGTTTGTAATTTGAGATGCCCCTCTCATTTGTAGACGGTACAATGCGCCAAAAATGGCTTCTTGATGCCCACCTTGTCTGATGTATGCCAAGTTAAATTTCAGCGATGAAACTTCGTTGAGCCCCAATGAAAATTGCGAATAAGCTACCAGTTTCTGATAAAGGCGGTCGGCAGACAAGGAATTGTATTGCAAGACAGGTTTATTGACATGCAGTAAGGATATGCCTGTGGTGAGGGCCCATTGCCCATTTTTTAATTCGCCCCTTGTATTAGGTTCATATCTGTAAGCCAAACCAAGGCCTGCATCAACAAAAGAAAAGCTCACAAAATCATTTTCTTCACCAGAAAAAACATTGGGGTCAATTGTGCTGCCGTTCCATTGCGAGTAGTAGAGCAATTTACTGAAATCAGCACTGCGTTGCTGAATAGCCGTTTGTAATCCGGCATCTAGCCAATGACCTTTTGCAAGAGGTAAATGTCCGCTAACGGAAAGGCCAAAAGAGCGCTGCGTCATGCGTGAATCACCACCGACGTCATTACTGAAAGAGGGGGCAATACCGACATACGCCCGGTCTTTGGATAAATTGCGTCCAGGCGTAAATTCAGCCATGCCATAACTGGTGAGAAATTGGGTACCTGTACCGATCCATTGATTGCGATTCAATAAACTGATGCGCTCGTAGCCCTTGTATGCTCCGACAAATGCCGGATTCAGATAAGGTAGACTTCGGTCAATTTGGGTCAGGTGGAAATCTTGGGCATTCAGTGGTGCCAAAAAGCAGAGCGTCCAAAGAGAAAAGAATATACTGGAACAATACTTCATACTATCGAATCAAGGTGATGTTACCAGTAAATTTCTTAGTGGCGCCAGTATCGTATGTGACATCACAGATGTAGGCGTAGATTCCGCTGTTACATGGCTTCCCTTTGTAAGTGCCATCCCATTTGAACTGCTTGTTGCCCGATTCAAAAATAAGATTGCCCCAGCGGTCGAAAACTTTAAAGCTCAAACTTTCGATGTCTTTTCCAGCGATGACTTGATACACCTCGTTGAGGTTGTTTCCTACTCCATTCGGAGAAAATGCAGTTGGGAAGTAAATACCTATTGCACATTCCGGGCTGCTTCCATCGGGATCGCATGGGTCCAGCGGATTGCTGCCGTTGGTTACTTCCGTGCCATCATTGATGCCGTCGCCATCTGTATCAGGATTGGTTGGATTGGTGCCAAGTACACCCTCCTGTGCATCCGTAAGGCCATCAAAATCAGTGTCAATTTGGCAACCAGGCAAGGTGTCGTCCGGATCACATGGGTTGAGTGGATCTGAGCCGTTGGTCACTTCTTGGCCGTCATTCTGACCATCACCATCAGTATCGGGGATCGTAGGATTGGTGCCAGCGGTTGCTTCTTGACTATTGGTTAATCCATCACCGTCTTGATCGCATGGTCCGGCATTTGGATTCGGGATACATGGATCCGTATTGTTTGGATCGAGCTCGTCCATGACGCCATCACCGTCGGTATCAACAATTGAGGACTCTAGCGCATCAATTATGCCGTCGCCATCGGTATCTGTCGGTGAACCTACGTTTCCTATTTCAGCGCAGTCGTTTTCACCGTCGCCATCGGTATCTGGGTTGCTTGGATCTGTACCAACTAAATTTTCATCTACATTTAAGCAGCCGTCGCCGTCTACATCCGGAACATCCGGAATAAACACAGCAACGATTGTTTCAGGTCCATTAATGGTAATGGCATTGTTTGCAGTGGTTGCAGGTAGCGCTAACGGGCCCGTGGTGACCGTCCAGTGACTAAACACAAAGCCAGGTGCGGCGGTAGGCACGAGTAAAGTTTGTATACCACCAAAGTAATCTGAAGTCCATGGATAACTCGGTGGGTTGATTGAATTAATTTGAAGCGTACCAGCACCAGCAGGGCTTACGTCATATGTTACGGCAAATGGGCCAGTAAGCTGATAACAATCTATAAGACCCTGAGTTAAAGCAACACATCTAGTGTTTATAAAGTTTTTTAAAGCGAGCACATTATTTTGCCAAGTTGTCATGGATCCTCCCCACTTTGCAATTTGCCCTGGCATTTCGGGCTCAATCTCAGCAAGCATTGAGTCTAATAATGGAATCATAAAAGCACAAGAAAACTTTGTGTTCATTAAATCTATGTATCTCGAGATATAATATTGTTCGACAAGCGGGTTTTCATTCATTAGCTTTTCCAAGATTTCAGTATGTCCTTGTCCACCTGGATTAGGTAAGTTCTCTACGTTGCATGGGTCTGCGTCGGGTAAAGTACTTGGAACGCCTGTGTAGTTGATATAATGACCAAATGTGGCATCTTGATCCCAAAGTGCATAACCCCATTTTTTATGGTCGCCTGTCGTGTCTAAACCACGCCACCAAGCGGTATTCCAGTTTAGCCAATCCGTGGTTACCGTCACGGAGTTTAGCACAAAATAATCAACCAAAGATTTCCAACTAAATAAGCTGTCAACGTAAGCAAAATTTGTGGGGTTGCCCATATTGTTTGTGGCGACATAATTTTTAAGGTTGTTCCAAGCTGGCAGCGCATTTGGTGAACCATATTCTTGCCAAGTTCCACCCCATGTTTTCAAATAATGTAAATCATACTTTCCTTGGTCATAGTAGTAATCTGTGTAGTCGTGGTCATCGGCTTTTTCTCTAATCTCGTAAACTCCCCAATAACTGCCATTTAAATACAATACACACGGACGCCATGTTCTTTCATCTAATTTGAGGTCTGCTCTGATAGACAAAGTATGGACATAAGCATCACGTATATGCGCTCCACCACTAGAGAACGGGTAATTATCGTTAGCCGCCGGTTTTAAAATAAGTTTTTGAAAACGGTCTCGAGAGCTTTCTGGAAAAATAAGGTGTTCTATATCACCATTTTGACCGTATTGGTCGCGGCAGACAAAATCAAAACCTCTTTGCTGATACGCCCAAGAATCATTACCATGCTTGTTGAAATCTCCTTCAGACTCATCTTTGAAAGTACCATCCTGTTCAAATAATTCAAAAGCGCCGATGCGGTCAGGAGGGTTTTGGCTACCATTTGCCACTAAGCTATATACGCCTTGCGAACAAACAGAAACTACAGGAATCGTATGATTAACGTTGATAAAATAAGTGTTGGTTTCGGTAAATGAACTGAGGGTCGTGCCAAAAGCTGCAGCACGTAAAACTTTGGTGCTTGGAATGTTGATTGGGCCAGAATATGCCGTTGAGGTAGCGGTTGGGTCCGAACCGTCAAGGGTGTAGCGGATGGTAGCTGTAGGGTCAGCGCAAGTAATACTGACGGTTTGAGCGCCGGCATAAAAACCAGGTGCTAGACTGAATACAGGTTTTGGCGGATAAAAATTAACAGCGCCGGCATTATTGGCGTTTGGTGTAGGTGTGGTGAATAGTTTAAAGTCATTGGCACCATTTGTAGAACGGCCAACCGAATGATTGGCTTTGGTCATGTGCACGATTTTAAAGGAATCTACAACAACAGCTGACGGATTAGAAAGGATGATCCAATCTCCTTCAGTTTGAGATAAATTAAAGTTGGGATGGTATTGTGTGCCGTTGACTGTATTTCTTTTGGAACAAAAAACCATTTGAAAGCCATTGGCTGCGATAGAACCGCTCGGAATTTGCCACTTCGTAAGGTTGCTTGGCTTATCCGATAAAAACCAGCCTGTTAAATCGACGGGTGCTCCGGTCGTGTTATAGAGTTCTATCCAATCTTCGCGTTCACCATAAGCATCAACGATTCCTGTCATGTTAGAACAAGAATATTCATTGACTACCACTTGGGCTCGGCCATAAAATGTGAAAAGAAATATGAAGGAGAGGAGTCTTAGTTTCATTAAGGCAGGTTTAGCGTGACCAATATTACTGAAATATCAATTTTTATCCAAACAAGCAGACGTAAGAATGTGTCAAAAGTTGTTTTTTTCTTAACATTGCCCTAAAAATTTACTTTCATGAAAAAATTAGCCTTTTTAACCCTTGTTATAAGTGCCCTGTTCTCACTGAGTTCGTGTAAGAAATATGAAGGCGAAGGTGGTCGAAGTCAAATAGTTGGAAAGATTACAGTCAATGAAAAACTGTATGTCAATGGGCTTTTAACACAAACCGTGTCCTACCCTGGTGCAACAGAAGACATCTATATTGTTTATGGAACCCAAGACAGCATTTACGATGACAAAATTGAATGCAATTATGATGGCACCTTCAGTTTTAAAAATCTATTTCCAGGTACCTATACTGTTTTTGCCTATAACGAAGTATTCAATACCGGAAATAATGTGGGTAATAATGATGACGACTATTATACCAAAGTACCTGTGAAATTTACCATTCAAATAGGTAAAAACGAAGTAAAGGACCTCGGTGAAATCATTGTAACGCGCTAATGAAACGCTTTCTATTCATTATTGGGCTTATTCCTAGTATGCTCAGTGCACAAAATTCAACTGTTTTCCAATCTTGGAATGAGCTCGGTTTAGCCTATAAGATTGACAAAAAACAAAGTGTTGGTTTAGACTTTACCTCGCGTTTTGATGTAACGGGTCTGCAAACCTATTTCCCTCAAATTTCCTACAAGTATAAAGTCAATAAATACCTCCGTCCTTCTCTGGATTACCGTTTGATCGGAACAAAAGATGATTTTGGGAACTACCGAATGCAGCATCGCCTCAATGTTAACCTTCAACTCGTTCATGAAATTGAAAGATTTGAATTAGGATTCAGGGTGCGCTATCAATTTTCTGCCGAGCGTTCCGCTACAGATCTGGGTTCTGAATTCGGCGATGCATTTCGCTTTAAACCAAGCATTGCCTATAACTTGAACAATTCAAACATAAGCCCAAATGCGGGTATGGAATTTTTTGCAAGCCCAATGGATGGTCAAACTGGGTATCACCTGAATCGCATTCGCTGGAATGTTGGTGTGGCGCTTGATTTGAAAGCTGCGGGCGAGCTTGAAATTGCTTATTTGTATGACCAACGCATTAACAGCCCGGGCTCATTGAACAGAGCTATTTTGAATCTGGGCTATAATTACACCCTTGCAAAAAAAGATAAGAAGCCGAAAAAAGCGCCACGCAACGGCCGTTTTCTATAAACCTTTTTGGGCTGCTTAATCTTGGTAGTCGTCGGCAGCTAAACGATCAACCACAACTTGCAAGTTCTCAGCTTTTTTCTGCTGTCTGGATTGAATAGCGGTTTGAGTAAAATACTGGTGCTGATTTAAGAACTTCACTTGTATTTCATCCCACTCTTTTCTGGATTGGATCTTGCCCATTTCGGTCAATTCCTTTCTGAGGTTATCTGCAATCATTTCAAAGTCATCTCGGCCCAAATAATCGAGGTCGGCATCACAAATAATTTCTTGTAGCTTATTGATTGGCTTGTGAGGGATTTCAGTCGCATGAATGAGCTCGACAATGGTCTTGACGTGCTGATCTGTAAAGCCATATTTTGGTAAAATTTCTTGGGCCATTCGTGCACCAATACTTTCATTATGGTCATACTTTTCAATAAAACCTGCATCGTGGAATATAGCTGCCGTTTTCAACAGAAAAAGCCCTTCATCGGTTACGCCCTCAAGCAAGGCAATGCGTTCCACAGATTTGACAACATCTTTGGTGTGTTTGATCGAATGGTAATGGAGCCCCTCAGGTAGATTTTTTTCCAAAATATGCATCACATGGTGCTCTGCTTTGTAGTATTTGATAGAGCTGTAATGGTGGAGCTTTTTAATTTCTTCAAAACGTGAATTTGGGATCAGACCTTCGCCATTGACAGAAAGCTCGGGTTTGATGCGTTGGACCACATACATATCAACTTTCGTTCGGGACTTCGTGAGTGCCTTACCCTTATAATCGCATTCAAAATAAGGTTCAATATGCTGAAAAGTATTTCCTGTGATCGTTACTTTTCCGGGCTCGCCAAGCATTTCCATCCGTTGTGCTAAATTCACCGATGAGCCCCAAACATCGTAGGCCAAACGAATATTGCCAATTATTCCGGCAATCACCGGCCCTGTATTGATGCCCAACCTGATTTCCCAGTAATCTTCGTGATCGGCAATGGCTTCATACTTGAGTTTATCCATGAACGCTTGAATTTGCAATGCAGCGCAACAAGCATCGATCGGGTTGGTTGAATTTTCTACAGGGACTCCTCCGGCGCACATATAGGCATCTCCGATGGTCTTGATTTTCTCGAGGTTATTTGCCTGAATGATTTCATCAAATTTCTGAAAAAGAATATCGAGTTTCGATACAATTCTGCTCGGGGCCATTGACTCTGAAATACGCGTAAACCCAACGACATCCGTGAACATGATAGACACCTGCTTGAAAGCTTGCGCCTTTACTTTCCCATTGCGCTTGAGCTCTATTACTACCTGAGAAGGCAGCGTATTGAGCAACCATTGTTCGGTGCGGTCCTTTTCTTTTTGAAGCAATGATTGTTGCTCGACAACCTTATTTTTCTCTTCCTCAAGAAGCCTTTTTTGTTCCTCGATTTTAGTTTTTTGTAACCTGATTTCTTTGGTTCTTTCGGCAATTTTCACCTCCAGCCTCACTTGATTTCTTCGGTTAGACTCGATGCGCCGGCGGATGAAAACCAATACTAATATCAAGACCACGAAAACAAAAAGGCCTGATAACCACCAAGATTTAAAGATAAAAAGCAACAATAAGGAGCCCATCATAATATGGTCAAATTTGGGACTAAATTACGCAGACTCCTCGAAAGAACAGTGAATTTGATTAAATCTTAAAAAACCAACTCAACATGGGAATAGGAAAGGACAGATCTTTGGCTATGACACCAGCTAAACTGACTTGAAATGCCCGATTTTCCGTTCTTTGGAAACGCAAACCCGGCATGACAATCATAAGGTTTTGAGCAGGAGGATATCGTTGCCATACAGGAACGGTAACGGTTCCCCACATGTAATACTCATAGGTAAAGGGTTGGTATCCTGTATTGCTTTTATTGGTGAATCTCAAGAACATACAGTCATAAATCAAACTGGTTTTTTTTCCAATTTTTGTTTGTCCGGCTAATCCAACAACCAATGAAGTACTGAGATGATTGGTGGTGATTTGTTTGGTATCAATTATCGGAACTTCACCTGCTGAAAAATAAGTACCTGGTTGGTAAACATATTCTTGAACTGTTTCTTTAGGTCCATTTTTCAAGTAAGCAAGGCCCAACGATAATGTGACATTGTTTGTTCGGTTTCCGTAGGTCAGCATTCCCCAATGGAGACCTCCAAAATACCTCGCTTGATTCAAGTATCCTGAAGACCCTAATAAAGTTCCGAATCCATAGTTAATTTTAGGGTTTGAAGTACCTCGAGTATATTTCAAAGCAAGGGCAAGCGGTGAGCCAATCCAAGTTGACATCACTCCGACAGAAAAGTCTTTATGGACTGCAAAATGAACTTCTGGACCATACAGGTTTACCATTGCATAATTTTCTCCTTTTTTAATAGGAAAACAACTGGTTGTAAACTGATAGCGCGTAGCAAAGACGCCTCCTCCTGTGTATTCACCTTTTTTAACCTCCTCACTGTAATCTAATGGTTTGATGGATTTAATGTCACTTTTTGGGATGTAGACTTTACCCAAAGTTTGTGTCATGATCAGCACCTCTCGGCCATCATCAGACAATAATAACCCGACGTATTCAATACCATTATTTCGAATGACAACATACTTGGTTGTATCACCACTCGTTGATGTGTTAGGTTCAGAATTTGGTACTTGTGCAAAAGCGCTCTGACTTCCGAAGAAGTAGAGCGCTAGTGTCAAGCACAAATGAAATAAATACTGCTTTTTCATTTGGACTTAGTTTGATTTTAGGGTTTAGTAATAGCGCTGTGGATTGTTTTTATTGATCGGTTGCTTGCTTTTTTGAACATTGAAGCCCATGTTGACACCTA
>CAYPVA010000028.1:0-15446 GCA_964414045.1 uncultured Lishizhenia sp.
TGGGGCAAGACATTGCAGAATACGGAGGTGCTTTTAAAGTCACTGAAGGGTTTGTGGAGCGCTTTGGAAAAGATCGTGTCCGAAATACACCGCTTTGCGAATCTGCAATTATCGGTGCAGGTTTAGGATTGTCAATTGCCGGCGCAAAAGCAATGGTTGAAATGCAATTTGCCGATTTTGTGAGCGTTGGTTTCAATCAAATCATCAATAATTTGGCAAAGATTCACTGGCGTTGGGGGCAAAAGGCAGATGTCGTTGTGCGTATGCCAACAGGAGCCGGAACAGCTGCTGGGCCATTTCATTCTCAAAGCAACGAAGCCTGGTTTGTGCACACCCCAGGATTAAAAGTGGTTTATCCGTCAAATCCTCACGATGCAAAAGGATTGTTACTTGCGGCCTTTGAAGACCCAAACCCAGTTATTTTCTTTGAGCATAAATTCTTGTACCGTAGTCTAAAGGGGCAAGTTCCTGATAGTTATTTTACAGTAGAAATCGGAAAAGCTGCAACCGTTCAGTCCGGAACAGACCTCACCATTCTAACCTATGGTTTGGGCGTTCATTGGGCTTTAGAAGCTGCGGCTCAAAGACCTGATGTCAGCATAGAAATCCTGGACCTACGAACATTGCTGCCACTTGATGTTGCTGCGATTGTCGCCGCCGCTTCAAAGACAGGACGCGTGTTGGTGCTTCACGAAGACACCATGACTGGTGGTATTGGTGGCGAACTCGTTGCTTTGGTCAACGAGCATTGTTTTGAGTCGCTTGACGCACCTGTACTTAGAGTAGCCTCATTGGATACGCCAGTTCCATTTGCAGCTGACCTTGAGCAACAATTTTTAGCACCATCTCGATTGCTATCCGTCTTAGACCAGTTGCTAGCTTATTAAGGTGAGGCAGCAACTATTATTTTTGCGTCCTTTCGTGTGGTTATGCTTAGCCATGACTATCCTGAGGTGTGTTTTTGCCTGGCAAAATGCAAGTTTTTTTGAGCACATCACTCTGAAAGGGTTCACAATAGGCGTTTTCTTTGATGCCGTTACTATTGCGCTATTGAGTTTGCCTTGTGCACTTTTTGCTTTTCCCGGAACTTGGAAATCTTACAAACATGTAGCACTTATTTACAAGTCTTATCTCATCCTTATAGGTGTTTTTGTTTTAACGCTCAATTGTTGGGACATCGCTTATTTTTCCTACACCCAAAAACGGTCAAGCTTTAGTTACTTTGCGCATTTGCTCACCGGGACTGAAACGAGTTCCTTGGCGGGTGAATTTTTGACTGAATTTTGGTGGCTTCCCCTTCTTTTTGTTGGGCTTCTCTTCGGTTTTTTTCGGTCTGTCAAACGCAGCAATAGTTCTGTTCAGCCGAACAGTACAAAAGCTTGGCTCGGTTATTTTGTAGTCCTGTTATTTACTTTTTCTTTAGCCAGAGGCGGTTATTCACTCAGGCCGCTGAGTATCATAGATGCCAGTGCCATGACGAGTTTAGAAGAGGCTCCTTTGGTTTTAAATACGGCATTTACCGTTTTGAAATCTAGGCAGTTCGAAGGTCCAAAAAAGGTCACTTTTTTTAGCGATAACAAACTCAATCAATACCTAGCTGCGCCAAACAATCAAGCTCAGCCCATATTGCCAAAAGGAACCAATATAGTGCTGATCATGCTAGAGAGTTTTGGTACAGCCTATGCGGGTCCCAATAGCCCGATGTCTTTTAGTCCTTTTCTAGATTCCTTACTCGGTAAAAGTTTATTTTTAGAGGCAGCAATAGCCAATGGTCGAACGTCTATGGATGCGGTACCTGCCATACTGGCTGGAATGCCTTCTTGGCAAAATGAGTCCTATATCTTGAGCCCTTTTTGCACCAATCAGATTGATGCTTTGCCGTCCGTTTTGAATAAGAATGGTTACCACTGCTCATTTTTTCATGGCGCTAAAACCGGCTCGATGAATTTCGATGATTTTACCAGGTCCATAGGTATTAGCAGTTATTATGGCATGGAAAATTATAAAGGGCCAGCCGCTTTTGATGGCAATTGGGGCATTTGGGATCACCAAATGTTTCAGTTTTTTGTCAAAGAACTGGGTAGTTTCAAAGAGCCGTTCATGAGTACTTTTTTTAGCCTCAGCTCGCACCATCCTTACGTTATTCCAAAATCTTTTCAATCCAAAGTAAAGCGAGGTCCAGAGCCACTTTGTGCCACTATTTCGTATGCTGACATGGCGTTGCAGTCGTTTTTTAATAAGGCGTCTCAACAAAAATGGTATGACCATACTTTGTTTGTGCTTTGTGCCGATCATGTCGGTCCAACGCGGCTTCCGTCTAATCAGTCTATAGAGATGCGTTACCGCATTCCAATCGGATTCTTTCATCCTCAAATCAATTTAAAAAATAAGCTAGAGGGGAAACTCAAAAAGGATCAGGTCTTTCAACAAATTGACATCTTTCCAACCATTATCGATTGGCTTGGGTTTCAGCAGCAAGCCTTTACATTTGGCACATCCATTCGCAACCAAAAGCACGGTGCCAAGGTTGTTTACGAAAATGGCAATTTGATATCATTCGATCGTAAAAATGGGCAGCTAGCTATTTTTGCTTGGAATCCAAATGTAAATATGAAAAGCGCATTGCCGTTGAATTCGCAAAGGCGCTTAAATCTTTTACTCGCGACCTATCAAGATTATCAAAATCGCTTGCTCGAAAATCGCTGTCGCAAGGCAAAGTAAGGCCAAAATAATCTAGGAATTCCGTATCTTTGCCTTTTCAAATCAAGAGCTATGGCAGAGAAGAGAGTAACCCGTGAAGAAGATTACGCAACCTGGTACAACGACCTCGTTTATCAAGCAGACCTCGCTGAACATTCCGATGTGCGCGGTTGTATGGTCATAAAGCCCTACGGTTATGCAATCTGGGAAAACATGCGCGACGTACTCGATGCCAAGTTCAAAGAAACCGGGCATTCTAATGCTTATTTCCCATTATTTATTCCAAAAAGTTACCTCAGTAAAGAGGCAGCTCATGTCGATGGATTTGCCAAAGAATGTGCTGTAGTGACGCATTATCGCCTCAAAAATGCGGAGGACGGTAGTGGAGTCATTGTAGATCCAGATGCCAAACTTCAAGAAGAACTCATAGTTCGCCCAACCTCAGAAACTATTATTTGGAATTCTTACAAAAACTGGATTCAATCGTACCGCGATTTACCCATCTTGATCAATCAATGGGCTAATGTCGTGCGTTGGGAGATGCGCACACGACTTTTCTTGCGAACTGCTGAATTCTTGTGGCAAGAAGGGCATACCGCACATGCTACAAAAACAGAAGCTATCGCCGAGGCAGAACAAATGCTAGATGTCTATGCAGAATTTGCTGAAAACTACATGGCGATGCCCGTTTTAAAAGGACGCAAAACAGCAAGTGAACGATTTGCCGGTGCAGAAGATACCCTTTGTATTGAAGCACTGATGCAAGATGGTAAAGCCTTGCAGGCCGGAACCAGTCATTTCCTAGGACAAAATTTTGCCAAAGCATTTGAAGTTAAATTCGCTGACAAAGAAGGAAAATTAGATTACGTTTGGGCAACTTCGTGGGGCGTTTCTACACGCCTTATGGGAGCGCTCATCATGACACATTCCGATGATCAAGGTTTGGTGTTGCCGCCAGCACTTGCACCAATTCAAGTAGTTGGGGTTCCGATCTACAGATCTGAAGAGGAACTTGCTGCTATTTCAGAACGTTTTACAACCTTGGCTCAGGAATTAAAATCTCTCGGAATTCGCTTTAAATACGACAATGATGACAACCGCAGACCAGGTTGGAAGTTTGCTGAATACGAAACAAAAGGTGTTCCGCTTCGATTAGCCATGGGACCTCGCGACCTCGAAAATGGCAAAATTGAAGTGGCGCGCCGCGACACCAAATCCAAAGAAGTGGTCGATTTTGAAGGTATAGCAGTCTTCATTCAAAACTTGCTTACAGAAATTCAAGCGCATTTGTTGCAAAAGGCGAAGGACTTCAGAGCAGCAAATACCAAGCAAATAGATACATACGAGCAATTCAAAGTTGAAATAGAAAAAGGTGGTTTCTTTTTAGCGCATTGGGACGGTACTCCTGAAACAGAAGAACTCATCAAGCAAGAAACCAAAGCAACAATTCGTTGCATACCTTTTGACGGAGACCCAACACCAGGTGTTTGTATGGTAACAGGCAAGCCATCAGAAAGACGCGTTGTTTTTGCTAAAGCCTATTGATGTCGAAATTTGATTTTCGGGTTTTTTCTATAGATCAAACAAATAGTCCGCTCAAAGTCGGGACAGATGCTATTTTACTCGGTGCAAGCGTAGAAATTTCCGAAGATTCAACCCGTGTTCTCGATGTTGGTACCGGAACAGGTGTCATAGCATTGATCCTTGCTTCGCGTTATCCGCAGATCCACGTGACAGCCATAGAGCCCAATGAAAGCGCTTTTTTGGACGCCTTGGTTAATTTTTCGGACCCCGCTTTTTCTGATCGCCTCCATATTGCTAAGTCAACCATTCAAGACTTTGCTAAAGAAGAATTATTCGACATCGTTGTCACGAATCCGCCTTACTTTATAAATGATTTGAAAAGTACAGATCTTGACAAAATGCAAGCCAAGCACATGGAAGAATTGGCTTTTTTTAATCTAATAGATGCGTGCTTATTGCATTTGAAAGAAACTGGCTTATTTTGGCTGGTGTTGCCGAAGCTCATCGCAGAAAAGGTTTGCGATCATTTAAATAAAAAAGGCCTGAAGCTTCTTTGTAAAACGCGTTTTCATTCGAATGTAAATAAGCCTGATGTAAGGTGGGTATTGGCTTTTTCTAAAAATGAAAATTTAGCCCGTGAGAAAGATTATTTGTATTCGGAGAAAGAGTTGCTGATACGCAATATTGACGGTAGTTTTCATCAGGACTACATCGATTTGGCGGGCTATTTACATGCCAAAGATCTTTAAATTTTCTTTTTCCAACGTTGCAGGTCTGTGCTAAGACCAATGGCATGAATGGTGCCTGCTTTTGAATAAAATTGCACCGCGTAGTCTAGGTCAAATTTCTTGATTTTAATGCTTGCTCCCAATGAAAAACCTGCAAGCCCAGGAAAATCATTGAGTTTGAGTTGTTGTCTGCGGTTGTAATTAAAGCCCATCCTTAATTGAAAAGCTCCTTTTGGAACAAGTTCTAATTGGAAATTGAGGTGATTGGCAAGCTTTTCCCCGAAATTAGGAGTGTAAATTGGGATGGTATCACCAGTGAGAGGGTCATAGGTCGGGCTCGCATTTGGGTCCAGCCAAATATTATTGGGGCGGTTCAAGGAATGTCCAATGATATGAAAGCGAAACGGTGCATGAGCAAGTTTATAACTCAAGGCAACATAGGTATCCAGAGGAAGTGTGGAATTGGCGGTGTTCGTGTAATCTTTGAAAACCAAGCCGAAATTGCGCAGACCAAAAGCAGCTGTAAAGAGTTGATTGGGATGGATCAATAGGGCAGATAATGTTGTGCTCAAGCCAAAGGCACTATAGCGCTCCAGTTGAGAACCTAGCAAATTGATTTGTGCACCCATTCGAAAGAAAGGGTTAGGTGCATAGGCATAGCTTACACCGAGTTGATAGTCCATGGCGTTGAATGTTCCGATGGCTTCTCCAATAGTGTTTGTCTCTGTGAAATTGCCGAAATTTAGGTAGCGTAAATAGGGCGAGATGGTGCCAAATTTGGTCTGAAAAGCACTTGTGAATAAGCCGAAATTAACACCAGATGGTAAGATGCCAATGGTACTATGCAAGGATCCGACCATTTTTGGATTGAGTAGGGCAGCTTGATCAAGCGTAGTGGATAAGTCGCCGTTAGGTAAGGCGTAGTATTTAGCGCCAACTCCGAGGCTTTTGCAGGCCTGGGCTTGCTCAAATCCGCTAAAGATATTGTTGCCAAGATTGTATTGGGCATGTCCTGCAAAGCAGAGCAATAAAGAAAGAAGCGCAATTTGTTTCATAGGGCAGTCTCAAGAACGAAAAATATGTTTCGAGATTGTGAAAATACTAAGAAAATTTCCAAATGAGACTTTGGAACGATAATTGTAAATTGGAAAAACATGAACCAAGCACTACACTATCACGACCAATTTGAGCATTTATATAGTGCTCACGATTCCTTTTTCAAAAGAATCATCGCTAAGTATTTTTCAGGGGAAGAACATGCTGATGTCCAACAAGAATTTGCCATTCACCTTTATTTTCTCTTCGAGAAGAAATACCAAACAGACGCCTCTCTTTTTGATTCTAAGGCGTGGTTGCGTACGGTCGTGACTCACTTTTGCATCTCTTATCTAAGAAAGCAAAAGGCTCAGAAAAATGCGGTTTGGGAGAACACCACGACTGCTTTTGTACTGAAGGCAACCGAAGATCAATTGGACAGAGAACAACAAATCATAGGGCTCATGCAACAGGCGCTGGGTTGTGTAGACAAGCACGAAGCGCTTATTTTGAAGATGAAATATATGTATCAAAAGCCCAGCAAAGAAATCGAGCAAAGATTAGGGATTCAATATGCCGACGTTCAAATCAATCGGATCAAGTCAAAGATTCGCAAAAAGTTAAACAGGACTGACCTCGATTGGTTGTGATTTAAAAATCAAGGTGTCTTTCTTTTTTGTCTGGATAAATATCGGCGATCGTAACGAGGATACCCGTTTCTTCGACATTTCCAAAGTCAGGATTTACTGCAGTGTCAAAGGTTCTCATCGTAGCAGATAAATTCATGTAGATATTCATGAGTGGTGGGATGAATGTACCGCGTTCACGTACAAAACTATTGAGTTCTTTAAATGCCTCCTTGTACTCTTTTCCTTCGATGAGTTTTTTATAGAGCTCTGTATCGCCAATCTGCAATGGGTGAAACGCTTTCATTAAATGATCAGGATCTGGAAAAAAATGCTGCAGAAAAAATAGCAAGAAGTCACGGCTACTGGTGTCGTAGTCTGGATACATCGTTACTTTTCCGAAAAAGTACTTCACCTCCGGGTAGAAGCGAATGAGTGCACCTAGGCCATCCCAAATGTTGTCAAGCGCAAACAAACCTTTTTTAGGATTTACCGTGGGCTGAAAATTGGGTTGAACCCAGCTTCGTCCAAGCTCGATGGTAAAAGGAAGGTAAGTTTCTTTGAAGGCAGGACTGAATTCAAAGTAATGCGTTGTTGACAAATGATATTGTCCATTTTGGTCTAGTGCGTTTGCGCAAGCAAGGTAGCGATAGCCGCCAATAATCTCTTCGTCATCCGGTGACCACACAATCAATTGTTCGTAGGCGTAGGGGCCAAAATCGTGTGTATCGAGGTCAAGTTCTTCCCCTGTTCCGCCACCTGCTGCTCGGAAAGTAAGTTCTCTCAATCGACCAATTTCTTGGAGAACATTTGGGGAATTGTGGCAGTTGACCCGATAAATTTCGTTGTCACCTTTGCGCGTTTTTCGCAAAAAACGATCGGCGTTGAGTTCTGTTTTTAAAGTGGCTTTATCGATGGGGGCAATGAGTGCTTTCATGGCTTTTGATTAAGATGATAAACATGGTCTTTTACCCAATTTGCTGCTCTGGTATCATCTAGATCCGAGGGGAGGTCGTGGGGTAATAAGGGTTTACCAATTGTAAAACTAATTTTTCCGTGTTTTTGTTTATACATTTCATCTGCCAACAAAAACATTTCAAGATTGGCTTTGATGCCCAGTCTTGTTCTGAGGCGATTGAGGCGGTAAAAAGTGTTGGATAAGCCCCCTGCAATATAAATAGGGACAATAGGGCGATTTAGTTCTCGGGCGTAGGACACGAAGGTTTTTTTCCATTCAGCTTCAACGATTTGCTTGTTGTGGACACGTGTCACCATTCCCGCGGGAAAAATGATCACCAATTGTTCTTTTTCGAATGCGGCGCGGATATTGTGACGGACATTTCCTTGATTGCGTCCAAATTTATTGACACCAACAAAAAGATTGGAGAGCTGCTTTATATTTAAAAGTAAGTCATTGACAATCAAAGCAACATCTGGTCTTATTTCACGTAAAGCATGAATAAGGGCCACGCCGTCCATTCCTCCTAAAGGATGGTTGAGCGTGAGTATAGCACCGCCTTCGCGTGGAACGTTTTCAAGACCGTTGATTTCAATTTTAAAATCAAAATAATCGATGATGGCAGCACAAAATTCGTGGTCTTTGAGGTGGCCGTATGTGGCGATAAAACCATTGATCTCATCTTGATGAAGTTTGTTTTTTAAAAAGTTCAAAACAAAACGGGGTAGCCATTTGAGCAAACGTGGATTTTTGCTTTTGATGAGTGCCTCGAGATCAATAAAATCTTTTGTTTGCATGCTTAAAATTAATCGAAATACTTAAAATCTAAACGAAGACCATCATGGGCCAACATGACGTTTGGCGGAAGTTTTTGAGAAATATCGTGGTGCTTGCCAAATAAATGAGAAATATGCGTCAGGTAACTTTGCCTGGGTTGCAATTCGTCGATGAGCGCGAGTGCTTCCTCTAGATTCAAGTGGGACTGATGTTGGTATTCATGTAGGGCATTGATGATCAATGTGTCAAGCCCCTTGAGTTTGGCCTTCTCTGCAGGTGCAATTGTTTTAGCATCTGTGATATAGGCTAAATTACCGATTCGAAAGCCAAATACTGGCATGCGGTGATGCAGTACTTCAATCACTTCAATTTGAAGATAATCGTTCAGTAAAAAAGGCTTGTTTTCTAAGGGTTCAATCTGAAACTGAGGTACTCCAGGATAGGGCTTGGGTTCAAATGCATAATAAAACTCGCGGTGTAGCGCTTTTTCAACCGCAGCACTACAGTAAATTGGAAAGTCTGCCTGTTGTTTGTAATTGAAGGCACGAACGTCGTCTAGGCCGGCAATGTGGTCTTTGTGCTCATGAGTGAGTAGGATGGCGTCGAGTTGCCCCACCTTTTCCCTGAGCATTTGTTGGCGAAAATCTGGGCCAGCGTCAATGCAAAAATGAAGGTTGGCAACTTCAATAAGCACACTTGCTCTGAGGCGTTGATCTCGGATGTCATCGGACAAACAGGTTGGGCATTCACAAGCAATCACCGGAACGCCTTGCGATGTGCCTGAACCCAAAAAGGTGAGTTTTCCTGTGTGCAGACTCATATGGTTTCAACGGCGTTAAGTTGCACAATCTTAAGGGATTTGTCGGCGCGCAAAAAGTAGGCGACGATACTTTTGTTGTCTCGGTTTTCTTGTTCTACATTGATATAGCGTGCCCAGTGTATCGGTTCTTTTCCGTGAAAATGAAAAGGAGCATAACCAAACCCTTTGTAAATGCCTTTGTCTATCCAAACGATGCTTTTTTCCCCTTTGTTACGACCTTTGTCAATGATGTAAAAAGATGCACCACTGAATTGCAATTGGTCGATTAATTGCTGAACGCGTTGGTTGTAGGCTTCTGGGCTTTCTTCTTGCACACAAGCGCCATTGCATTGTTGAATGGTATAATGAAAGCACGCGCTTTGAGTCGGGTAGAGGTAGCAAAGTTTTTGACACAGCTCGTGTTTTTCAGTGGCTCTTTCAAGAAATTGCTGTGCTTCTTTTTTGGAGCTAAATTGAATGAGCGGATCTGCACTTTGTTTGCCTGCGTTTTCAATTTTGAGCCTGATGTAACCGTCAAAATCTTGTTGGTCATAAAGACCGTAAGGAAATAGGCTTTTACGCAAGCGTCTGTTGTATATAGGTTTGTGTTCCTTTATCAAAACGGATTCGCGCAGCATAGCAATCAGTTCAGAGCCCGTCAGTTCGTATTCAACCCTGCAAATTTCTTGACTCATTTGCGTGCCTTTCGCACTTTTATTATTGCGCAAATGTTGTTCTATGCGTTTTTTGATATGGATACTTTTCCCAATGTAAATGAGCTGATTGAACTCGTTGTATAGTAAATAAACACCTGTTTTGTTGGGTAGGTCTTCAATGCTTTCTAAACTCAAATTTGGATGCACCGCCTTGGGTTGTAGTACATCTTGAATAAAATGCTTGAGTTGTTTGGTATCCTGTTGATAAAGCAAGGTGAATAATTCAGCGGTTGCTTTGGCATCGCCGTCTGCACGGTGGCGCGCATTATTAGCAATTCCGAGTTCAGTACAGAGTTTGCCTAAACTATACGACGCGTGTCCGGGAAGTAAAACTCTTGAGGTTCGGACGGTGCAAAGCTGGGGCATTCTGAATTCATAGCCCAGACGTTTGTATTCGCTGCGAAACATGCCGTAGTCAAAAGCCACGTTGTGTGCAACAAAAATACAACCTTCACAAAACGCCAATATTTCTTTGGCAATTTCATAAAACTTTGGGGCATCTTGCACCATGCTGTCTGTAATGCCAGTGAGCCGAACGATGAATTCTGGAATGGCTTGCTCGGGATTAACTAAGCTGTGATAGTGGTCGATAACTTGCTGACCATCATGTTTATAGATGGCCAACTCTGTGATTTTAGAGTCTTTGGTATGGCCACCAGTTGTTTCGACGTCAACAATTACAAAATTCATGCCCACTAAGTTAGAAAAATAGTGGCTCGGTGGGCGGGGAATTTTAGAGATTGATCATTTTATCTTTGGCATGACGCACTCTGAAATCGTATTTGAAATCGGTACTCTCTTTTGCTTTTAACTTCAAGTGCCATTCGATTAAACCCGTTTTTTCATCGAGTTGGCCTTTGCCTAGGTCTGATTTTTCAATGACGATATCTGGGTTGGTGGTCAATGGAATTTGATCTTGGATGATTAAGTCAATTTCAGAGGACTTGAGGTTCTTGACTTCCACAGCATAAGCAAAAGTGCGTTCTTTTTTATCTTGAATGATGCGTTCCTTACTTTGATTTTTAAGCAGTGTTCTTTTGACAATGATATTAGGATCTCTGCCTAAAGATAAATTCAAAGTATCATCGAGCGTTGTCGGGTCGATGTAAGTTTCACCGATGTACGAGCCATCAAAGAAAATATTTGCTTTTGCAGGAACGAGCTGTAATTCATCGAGTTTAGTCATCTGCGCCACAAGATATACTCCTGGATCTAGTTTAGGTACTGAAAAATACTTAAATGAGGTATTGAGTTCAGCTTGCTTGACAAGCACCATACGGATTTGATTGTCGGAGGCAATATTGTAATCGAGGTCAATTTTGAACTCAGCAGCGATGAGTTGCTGGACTATCGTCATAAATGCATCTGCATTGAGTGCATTGCTTTGAACTTCTGCCTTACCAGTTGAATAGGCAAAACCCATGTTGAACATTTGGGAATTGACAGCTGGTGCGTCGTCATATGCTTGTGAACGCAGTTTAGCTTTTTCCTCGAGGTCTTTGCGGTAGTTTTGGTAGTCGATATACCACGGGCTGAGTTCTGGTTTAGTTTTGTTGGCATAAGGGTTATTGGTAGAAATGCTCAATTTGACGTCGTTCCAGTCGAGGCCAGTATTTTGCTGTACTTGCGCTTTGTAGGTAAGGCTTATTTTTCCTGTGCTTGCTTCACTGCGGATATCATAGAGGGGAGTCCAGCCGGCAGCCGCAGCTAAATAACTCAGCTCTATTTTTCCGCTGGCCGCTTCTTTGCACATCAGGGTAACAACAATGCGCGGTATGCCCTTAAGTTCGGGTTGTGGGTTGTTTTGATTGGCCCAATTGCGCAACTCTTCCAAACGACTTTCAAGCTGTGCTAAAGAGGTATTCTTTTTAGCGCGCTGACGTTCGAGGCTACTGATTTTTTTATTGAGCTCATTGACTTTCAAAGTGTAGTAATCGACGGTTGATTTCAGCAGTTGAATGCTGTCGTTGACTTTACCTTGTCCTTTGACTGCTCCATTAGAAATGATGATTTTTCGGGCAGCCACCAATACTTCTATTTCGTCATTGATGTCTCGGATGTCAAAACTAAGTGCCGAAATGGAGTCTTCGAGGTTTTTAATGGATGCTTTAATTTTTGGAGGAAGTTCACCAGCATCTGGTTTTGATACAGGCTGAGGGTAATAGAATTCGTATTTTGAATCCAAAATAACCACATTACCGGTAGCTTTTACTTGGATGGTACTTGGGTTGATTTGCGCAGAAATGCCCTCGATGAGCAATTCGCTTACCCCAACTTTGATCGTGTAATTCGCTTTGTGTTGTAATTGTGCCCCTTGGGTGTAAACAGTGACAGCGCTTAGGGTAGACTTGACGGGAACTTTGTCGTTGGCGTATACTGCAGTTGCTGCTAAAATAATGGAGAGGAGGAATTTCATTTTCATATGGTAAGCGATTATAATTGGTGAAAGATAAATATTAAATCATAAATGAATACTTGTATGTCAAACCGCACTTCCAAATAAAAGGCTGCGTTTTTAGTCGTATCTTTGTCTTATGAAATTCGAGGACTACCCAATTGATCAACTTTTAAAAGACCAGCTTGCTGTTCTCGGATTCAAACGACCCACCGATATCCAATATCGTGCCATAAAACATATTTTAGACGGTGAAGACGTCATGGCCGTTGCCCAAACGGGTACCGGAAAAACCGCTGCGTTTGTCATTCCGGTGCTGCATAAATTACTGAAATACCGTTCCAAAAAAAACTTCAAAGTCAGTATACGCTGTATTGTTTTGGTACCCACACGTGAATTAGCCCAGCAAATTACAGGTGTATTCGAACAAATTGGTGCTCAAACAAAAATCAAGGTCATTGGTCTTTATGGTGGTGTTGAGCAAGACGCACAAATTAGTCAATTGAACAAAGGTGCTGAGGTCCTGATTGCGACACCGGGCCGAATGTTTGACCTCATTGCCCAAGGACACCTCGATGTTGCTGAGGTCCATACCCTGGTACTAGACGAAGCCGACCTCATGCTTGATCTCGGTTTCAACAAGGACATCCACGACATCAAAAAGAAAATCCCTGCCAAGCACCAAACTTTGTTTTTTACGGCAACTATTAACAAAAAAATCAAAGCTTTAGCATACGATGTCGTTCGTTCGGCAATCCGCATCCAACTTTCACCACAAAACCCCGTTTCTAAAAATGTCCATCATGCGGTGGCATTCATCGAAATGGACGACAAGCGCTTCTTTTTGGAGAACATGATTCAAGAATATCCGGAAGCGCGGTTTTTAGTATTTGCCCGAACGAAAGTTCGTGTAGAACGCATCGTCAAGGCCTTGGAAAGAGCTGGGATCAAAGCGGAAGCCTTGCACGGAGGAGTGATACAAAATGAACGTTTTGCCTTGCTTGACCGCTTTCGGGCATCTGAAAACAAAGTCCTTATTACAACTGATGTGGCTGCCAGGGGTATTGACATTCCGAATATGGAATATGTGGTTAATTACGATTTGCCAGACAACCCTGAGAATTATGTGCACCGCTGTGGACGAACGGGTAGGGGTACTGCGCTGGGGCAAGCTTTGTCTTTTTGCAGTCACGACGAAATTCCTTTGCTTGAAGCGATTGAAGCATACACCGGTGAGGAAGTATTGCGCTACGAAATTTCTGAGGGTGAATACAAAGCCATTCTTTTCGATGCAATAGACCCAAATTACAACTGGCAAAAACTCATTCAAGAAAACGAAGATCCCGATTTTTGGCAAGATTAAAACAGATTGTTTATTTTAGTGTTTTACAAACCATGTTCTCATTCTAAAACAATTAAAAATGAAAAAAATAACATTGCTATTATCTTTAACGATTGCGCTAATGGGCTCGACGTTTGCTCAAACCAAGAAATACCATGGCGTTAGCTTTTATACCGATTTGAAGCTCGACGGTGAAAACCTCGTTTTGAATGGCGCGGGCCTCAGAGAGAAATATTGGATGGACCTCTACGTTGCTGCATTGTATGTTCCGAAAAAAACAAACGAAGCCGGTAAAGTGATTTACAACGATACGGAAATGGCCATCCACATCAAAATAATTTCTAATAGTGTTACGCGTGAGCGCTTTATTGAATCAGTCAATGAAGGATTTGCCAGTGCTACACATGGTAAAGCTACCAAAGAAGAGATCAAGAAATTTGTTGCTTTCTTCAGTGAACCAATTAAAGAAGGTGACAAAATTAATTTAGACTACATTCCTGGAAAGGGAGTTCGCGTTACCAAGAATGGTACTGTAAAAGGCACCATCCCAGGTCTTGAATTCAAAAAGGCATTGTTCTCTATCTGGTTAGGTACGCCACCAGTACAAGAAAGCCTAAAGAGCGAAATGCTCGGAAAAGAGTAGATTCCGCAACACTGTAATCAAAGACCTCCGATTGGGGGTCTTTTTTTTGTAATGTTTGTTACATTGTTCAATAGAGAATATATTCATCTTTGCACCTCAACTTAATTAATGAATTAAAATTCAAATTGCTAATTATGAAGTACCTTATTTATTATTTGCCCTTTCTTTTCTTGAGTTTTATGTCTTGTCATTCTTTGGCACAAACTGGATATAAAAACGCACCAATTGCTCAATTAACTAAGCTTAAAAATGAGAAAAAAGCGGCTGTGATCGATGTCAGGACCCCAGCAGAATGGCAAGAAGGCGTCATCGAGGGTGCTACGTTATTTATTGACTTCAAAGGTGCTAATTTCGAACAGCAAATTGCTAAACTGGATAAATCTAAAACATATATTGTTTATTGTCGAAGTGGCGGCCGCAGTGCAGGTGCTAGCCAAGTCATGTTTGACAACGGTTTTAAAAATGTAATCAATATGCAAGGCGGAATCATGTCTTGGGGTGGTAAAGTGGTGAAAAAACCATAATCATTGAGCTTACAATAATTTACGCCTTCTGATTTTAAAATGAAAACAAACCTATCCGGTATTATTTTGGCTGCAACTCTTGGATTTGCAGCCTTTTTTATTTCGCAATTTACGCCCAATTTTCTTAATGCATACTTGATTGCTTTGATACTAGGCATGATATTGGCTCCGACATTAGGTAAGCGAAAAACATACAATGGAGGGATTAATTGGAGTGGTGCAAAAATGCTTGAATGGTCTGTTGTATTACTTGCTTTTAGCATGGACTACAAAGCCATAGTAGAAATTGGTTTGAGTAGCTTCGCGATCATCGCTTTGGTTTTATTACTTATTTTATTGTTGACTTATTATTTATCAAAGGTCATGTCCTGTCCAGGTAAAACGGGTTGGCTTATAGGTTTTGGCACAGCAATTTGTGGTTCCTCTGCTGTAGCCGCTTTAGCGCCTAAAATTAAAGCCAAAGAAGAGGATGTGGCGATTTCACTTGCGTCAGTCAATCTTTATGGTTCTATTGGAATGTTGCTATTACCACTTATTTTCCAAATTTACCCTCAAGCTATTAATGAAATGGCTTTTATCATCGGGGCCTCATTACATTCTGTAGGAAATGTTGCGGGAGCAGGTTTTGCCGTTTCTGATGAAGTAGGGCAGATGGCCCTTGTATATAAAATGGCAAGGG
>CAYPVA010000029.1:0-15135 GCA_964414045.1 uncultured Lishizhenia sp.
AAATCGTAGTTGGGGAAGAAGCAACTGGTACTTGGTGTCAGTGGTGTCCGAGAGGTGCTGTATTTATGGATAAGTTCCAAAATGACTATGCAGGTTACTGGGCAGGAATCGCTGTGCACAATGGTGATCCAATGACAGTAACAGACTACGATGCTGGTATTGGTGCGCTTATCGGAGGATACCCTAGTGCACTTGTTGACCGTCTGGGTGATGTTGATCCATCGCAAATGGGAAGTGATTTCTTCACGCGCTTACAAACTGCCCCTAAAGGTGTACTTGTCAATGGTGCAACCTGGGATGCCGCTACGCGCGAACTCAATGTTTCGGTTAGCACCACCATTGCCCAAGCAACAAATGGTTCTTTTAAAGTTGCTTGTGTACTAACTGAAGACGGCGTTACGGGTACAGGTGCTGGTTACAATCAAGCAAACGCTTATGCCGGCGGAAACAACGGGGTTATGGGCGGTTTTGAAGCTTTGCCTAGTCCGGTTCCTGCAGCTCAAATGGTGTATGACCACGTTGCTCGTGCAATTGCTCCTAGTTTTACAGGACAAACCGGCGTCATTCCGTCGAGTACTTCTGTGGGTGAGGTGTTTACGGCAAACTTTACATTTACTTTGCCTGCAACTTGGGATGAAACCCAAATGCACATTGTTGGGATGCTGATTGATCCTCAAGGTAAAATTGACAACGCAGGTTTTACCACCATAGATGGTGCAGTGCAAAACGGTTATGTGGCAGGTGTTCAAGAAATAGCAGGTCTCAATTTAGAGCAGTTATTGACAGTTGCACCAAATCCGGCTACAGATTTCACCAACGTAACCTTGCACATACCGAGCAAAGCACAGGTAAGTTTGAAAGTGCTAGATGCCAAAGGAAGTATCCTTCAGGGCCGTCAGTACGGAAGTTTACAAGGAGATTTTGAAATTGGCATCAATACAGCAAATTATGCACCTGGATTGTATGTCGTTGAACTCGAAGTCAATGACCAACGCATTCAAAAGAAATTGATCATTAGATAAGATCAAATCATTTGCAATGAAAAAGAGCCGCAATGTAGCGGCTCTTTTTTTATGGGATATGTTTGTATCTTGATTGTCCTATTTGGAAATCACTTGGATACTTTTTTTGACCAACTGCGCTTTTTCACGGACAGCGTTCATAGATGCATCCGTAATGGTAATATGCCCCATTTTTCGGAAGGGTTTGGTAGTTGCTTTGGCATATAAATGTGGATGAACACCCGCTATAGACAAAATATTTTCAAGCCCCTCGTAAAAAACAGGGCCTTCATGGTTTTTGGCACCCACTAAGTTGATCATTGCACCTGCCTGAATGAGGTTCGTAGGACCTAAGGGTAGATTCAATATAGCTCTTAAATGTTGTTCAAACTGTGATGTTTGGCAAATTTCAATGGTGTGGTGTCCGCTGTTGTGTGGCCTTGGTGCAATTTCATTGACCAAAAGTTGACCATCTTTAGTAAGGAAAAACTCGACAGCTAATAAGCCAACCATGCCTAATTTTTCGATGATTTCGATAGAGATGGCTTGCGCCTTTGTTGCAATATCAGCTTGAACTTCAGCAGGAGAAAACAAGAACTCTACTAAATTGGCTTCCGGATTGAATTCGCATTCTACTAATGGAAAGCAGTTCGTCTGCCCATTTTCATTTCTTGCAACAATGACTGAAAGCTCTTTTTCAAATGGAATGCAAGCCTCAATGATACTGACCTCTTTAAAGCTATTTTCGAGCGCGTGCTGATCTTGTATGATGTTGACTCCTTTTCCGTCGTATCCGCCCGTTCTGAGTTTGTGAACTACCGGAAATTCAAAAGGAAGCGCCTCAAGACGAGTAGGTTCCCAAAAGATAAAAGGAGCGGTCGGGATTTGGTGATCTAGGTAGAATTGCTTTTGAAGTCCTTTATCTCGAATGAGTTCTAAAATGTGCGGTTGCGGGAAAACCTTGACGCCTTTTTGCTCCAAATCTTTGAGCGCATCTGTATTGACATTTTCAATTTCTACAGTGATTAAATCTTTGTTTTGACCGAAGTCAAAAACTGTATTGTAGTCAAGGAGTGAACCATTTGAAAAGGAGTGGGCAATTTGGGCGCAAGGAGCTTGAGGGTCATGATCTAGCATATGTAATTGAATGTCAAGACTATTTGCAGCTTGAATCAGCATGCGTCCTAGTTGTCCTCCTCCGAGTACGCCGATTTTGTACTCGCTTCCGTACCAAGTTTTTGCCATGGCGCAAAGATACGTTTAAAATCGTACCTTTGTAACAAGATGAGTGCAGTGGTTCAAATACATGAGCTTTCTTTTGCCCCCTACATAGATCAAGCGCAAATTCAAACCCGAATAGTTGCGTTGGCAAAAGAAATCGACAGCCAGTTTACCGGTAAAGATCCTTTATTTTTAGCGGTGCTCAATGGCGCATTTCTATTTGCTGCCGACCTCATCAGACAAGTCAATTGCCAGCCTGAAATCAGTTTTGTAAAAGTTAGTTCTTATCAAGGTACCCAATCAACGGGTAGGGTAGATGAATTGATTGGCTTACAAACGAGTTTGAAAGACAGGCATGTCATTGTTTTGGAAGACATTCTAGATACGGGCGTGACAATGGATAAAATTTTCACTTTGCTCGATTCAGAACAACCTGCATCGATTTCTATTTGTGCGCTTTTAATGAAACCTGAAGCCTACAAAGGCAAACACAAACCTGATTTTATTGGTTTTGAAATTCCGGATGCGTTTGTTGTAGGTTACGGTCTTGATTACAAAGAACTAGGCCGAGAACTTAAGTCCATATATCAATTAATCAATTAGTTATGTTAAACATCGTACTATTTGGCCCTCCAGGGGCAGGAAAAGGAACCCAATCAGAAAGACTTATTGAAAAATACAATTTAGTACACCTTTCAACCGGAGATGTCTTTCGTGCAAACATTAAAGGTGAAACCGAACTCGGGAAGTTGGCAAAAAGCTACATGGATGCGGGTCAGTTAGTGCCAGATGCAGTTACCATTGACATGCTTCGTTCAGAAGTTGTAAAACACCAAGATCCGAAAGGATTTATTTTTGATGGCTTTCCACGTACCAACGCTCAAGCACAGGCCCTCGATGATTTCCTAGCAAGCCTCCAAACCCAAATTTCATTGATGGTGGCACTAGAAGTAGAGGAACAAGAACTTAAAACGCGTTTACTCAAACGTGCTGAGGTATCTGGTCGTGCAGACGACGCAGATCCAGCTGTTATTGAAAAAAGAATTACTGTTTACAATCAAGAAACCGCTCCGGTAAAAGCGTTTTACCAAGCACAAGAAAAATTTGTTGCCATCGATGGCATTGGCAGCATCGACGAGATCACTCAAAGACTATTCGCTGCCATCGATACAACTATATAAATGGCTTCAGATAACTTCGTAGATTACGTAAAAATACACTGTACTTCCGGAAACGGAGGAGGTGGTTCCACGCACTTTAGACGTGAAAAATACATCCCAAAAGGAGGTCCTGATGGGGGTGATGGCGGTCGTGGTGGACACGTTATTCTGCGAGGAAACAAACAACTCTGGACACTCCTGCACCTCAAATTTCAGAAACACATCAAAGCGGGGCACGGTGCACATGGTTCTGGAAATCTCAAAACTGGTTCACAGGGCGAGGACGTCTATATCGATGTGCCACTCGGAACCTTAGCCAAAGATGGCGAAACTGGTGAAATTTTATTTGAAATCACTGAAGAAGGAGAAGAGCGTATTATTCAGCGCGGCGGAAGAGGAGGAATGGGTAATAATCATTTCAAATCGCCGACCAATCAAACCCCGCGTTATGCCCAGCCCGGTGAAGAAGGTCTTGAAGGCTGGAAAATCCTCGAACTGAAAATCTTAGCAGATGTTGGTTTGGTAGGTTTCCCGAATGCCGGAAAAAGCACGCTGCTTTCGGTTTTATCTGCGGCTAAACCTGAAATAGGAGACTACCCCTTTACAACACTCAGACCAAATCTTGGCATCGTTTCTTACCGAGACTTCCGTTCTTTTGTCATGGCAGACATCCCTGGAATTATTGAAGGGGCCCATGCAGGTAAAGGTCTAGGTTTGCGTTTTCTCAGACACATTGAACGCAATTCCCTGTTGCTTTTTATGGTGCCCGCTGACTCCGATGACATCAACAAAGAATACCAAATTTTGCTCAATGAGCTCAAGCAATACAATCCTGAACTGCTGCACAAACAAAGACTTTTAGCAATCACGAAGTCAGACATGCTCGATGACGAATTAAAAGCGGCGCTATCACAAGATTTACCGCCTATTCCTTATTTGTTTATTTCCTCGGTTGCCCAACAAGGATTACTTGAACTCAAGGACTTGATTTGGAAGCACTTGAACCATGACTGATACCTTGCTTGCTTTTGATGAACAACTTTTGCTGTTGATCAACGGCTGGCATTCACCATTTACGGACGAGCTCATGTGGATCTTTTCCTCTAAATGGATCAATCTGCCACTCGCTATTGTTCTTCTTGTCTATTTGAAAAGCCAATTTTCATGGAAAAAGACCAGTCTTATTTTTTTACTGATGCTGGTTGTGGTTGCCATGACCGATTTAGTCTCTACGCAACTCTTTAAAGATTATTTTCAACGCCTACGGCCTTCACATGACCCACAAGTAGCGCCTTTTCTGCATTATTATTTGATTGGCCCACACAATCCTTATGTAGGCGGCCGCTTTGGATTTGTTTCTTCACATGCCGCAAACCTAGCGGGTCTTTTGGCTTTTTTATTTCCTTATTTAATCGTTCAAAAACGCGTTTTCTATTTGTTGCTTGCTTATGTTTTTACGGTGGGTTATAGCCGAATTTATTTAGGAGTGCATTACCCTACAGATATCATTTGTGGCACCTTAGTTGGGGTGTTTATAGCTTATGTTGCGCGCAAATTCCTTTTCAGTAAATTCATGGAAAAGTAGGTATATGACAGCACTATGGGTATTTATTGGTGGTGGTTTGGGTAGTTTACTGCGCTTTGGCTTTTCAAAAGTATTTCCGTTTGGTCCGAACTTTTTTCCGTTGTCAACTTTGCTGAGCAATGTTCTAGCTGCTTTGCTTTTAGCACTCGTGGTTGCCTATTTTAAAGATTCGAGTAAATGGCAGCACATCCAACCATTTATAGTGATAGGTTTTTGTGGCGGCTTGTCTACCTTTAGCACCTTTACTTATGAAAATTACCAACTCTTACAGCAAGGGCAATTGACCCTGTTTTGGATCAATTTGTTGCTTTCTTTTGGTCTGAGTTTGTTGCTTTTCTTTGTTTTTGCTCGCCACTGAGGGTCTCACTAATTTTTCAATGATTTTTTGTCCTTCCTTTTTGCCTAACGGACTTTTTTTGAGGTCCCATAAGAATTTTCGTTCCTCCCTTAACGATTGATGGGGGTCAATGATTGGGAGCGGATATGTTACTCCTAATTCGACGCCGTAAGATTGGGCAAGTTCTGGGTTGATTTTCCAGGGTTCATGAATGAATTCATTTGGAAGCGCAGCAATTTCAGGGATCCAAGTCCGAATAAACTCGCCGTTGGCATCGTGCTTGTAGCTATTGTGTATTGGATTATATACTCTGATGGTATTGACACCGGTTGTTCCGGCCTGCATTTGAAATTGCGGATAATGTATACCGGGCTCAAAGTCTAAAAACATATTGGCCAGGTGTTCAACGCCGTCTTTCCAGTTTTGCAATAAATGATGACAAAAGAATGATACCACCATTGCACGCATTCTAAAATTGATCCAACCGGTATTTTCGACACAACGCATATTGGCATCAACGAGTGGGATACCAGTTTTACCTTGCTTCCATGCCTCAATGTAAGTTGGGTTGGACGGGTAGCTTATATGTTCGTATGCTTTATTGATGCAATGTGTGGCATAGGTGCAATCCGTTTCAAATTTTTGGATAAAATGACAATGCCAATGCAAGCGCGTCAAGAAACCCTGGTGATTTTTTTTGTAGGCCTTGTTTTGCATATCGGCGGCCGTTTCCTGTACAACTTGCCTGATGGAGAGGTTTCCCCAAGCTATAAATGGCGACAAACGACTGCATGTTTTTCTACTCAGGGCAGGTTTAGAAATGCCATTTTGATAGCCATTGATGCGGTTTTTTAAAAAATCTTTGAGGTATTTTTCGGCATATAGTGGCCCCGCTTTTTGATATAATTTAGGATAAGATTCAAGCGCTCGTTGCAGGGCTTCAGGAAGCTTGAATCCTATATCTAGAATTTTAAATTCATTTGCCGTATCCAGTAAAAACTCGTTTTGTGGTGCATTGACATAGGCATACCAAGCTTTGTCCCAATTTTTTCTGTTTTTCAGGCCTCTAATGATGCCATCTCTTTGAAATTCTGTCCAACAGATGTTCTTTGACGCTAAAAAGCGCTTCACCTGAAGATCCCGTTGAAAAGTTCGAGGTGGCCCTGATTCTTGATAACTCCATAATGCCTGGAATGGGTGCTTCTGTGCAAGGGCTTCAAAAATTTCCAATGCCTCACCGTAAAAAACTTCAATTTTTCGGCTATATGGGGCTAATTGTTGGTTGATTTGTTCTATAGATGCCCATTGAAATTGCCAGTGTCTGAGCGCGTTTTCAGGAGCAGTCCATTCGCTTGGTTCGATGATAAAGATATAAGACAAATCAAGTCCACTTTTTTCGGCTGCGACAAGTGGTGCGTGATCACCTAAGCGTAGGTCTCTTTTAAACCAGACAATTCCAAGTGGTTTTTGAGTCATGTCAATGCTTCTTCCAATTTTTCTGGAGGTGTTTTTGCACTTTTTTCCAAAAGGAGAAAAATGAAATAGGGACTTCATTGATTTCAGGGAGTAACCAACTTCTGGACGCTAACTCGAAAGGGTAACCTTTTGTGCTTGGATGTTCTTTACAAAAAGTGGAAGCGGTATTTATTTGTGATTGAAGAGCCGCTAAATTGCCATAATAAATTTGAAGGCCTTCGATATTGTGCGCACCAAGTTCATTGATCCAGTTTTGTACTTTTTCAGAAACCGGAAACTGCTGCCAAAAATCGGTATCCCAAAATAGGATGCGATTGGCTTTTATTTCAGCATGCCAAAGGGGGTCTAGATTGTAGGGCGTATAAAGGCAGGTTGGTAACTTTGGATCGAGAAGAAGGGTTTGTTGTCGTTGCTTTGTAAATGAAAATTCGAGGCTGACAGCACTCATTTGACCACTGAGCTTGCATTCAGCAATGGCTTCATAGGAAGTGTCAATGGCAGTATTTTTTTGCTGTGTTTTGGCGTATTTATTGATATTTTCTTGGGTGGCAAAATATAATTTATTCGCATTCGCACCACAAACCCACTGCCAACTGAAATGATTGCTAGCCACATCTGCATCCAATAAATTGTAATGCAACCAAGGTGCGGCAACTTCCCAAGCTACCTGATAATGGTTACACACCAAACTTGCGGTATACATTCGAAGGTGATTGTGCATGTAGCCTGTCTGGTAAAGCGCTTCTATTCCCTTGTCAATGGCGTCAATGCCAGTTTGGGCATTTATAATTTCAAGGGGCAGCTGCTCTCGATGCATGACATCTTGTTGCGCTCGACGCAGGGCTAAGGTAGGGTCATGTTGTTGCCAAAGTCTTTGAAAATGTTCGCGCCAACATAGTTCCATCACAAAGGACTCTACTTCAAACAAAGAAAATCCTCTGTTTTGTAGGCGAGCGACAATTTGACTGAGGCTAATGAGGCCTCTCGAGATATATGGTGATAGATAACTTACACCCCCATCAATGTAATTGCGCGTTTTCGCATAATGTATTGGGTCAAAGGCATCTATTTTTGCCTCAAGTTCAGCTAGAGAAAGAACTGGAATCATACCCTTAGTGCTGAGATACCACCATCAACGTGCATGATTTGCCCACTGATCCATGAAGCTTGATCACTGAGAAGAAAGGCTGCCATGGCAGCAATATCTTTGGCCTCGCCAACTCTTTTCAAGGGGTGCCTTGCAGCATTTGCCTCGCGCTTTGCATCTGAATTCAATAGATTCTCGGCAAGTGGCGTGTTGGTAAGCGACGGTGCAATAGCGTTGACACGAACGATTGGCGCTAATTCTGCTGCGAGCGCTCGGGTGAGGCCTTCAATGGCTCCTTTAGAGGTTGAAACCAAGCTATGAAAAGGCAAACCTTGTTGTACGGCAACCGTTGAAAATAAGACAACGCTCGCCTTTGTAGATTTTTTAAGTGCTGGTAAGGCGCTTTGGACACATGAGATAGCGCCTAAAACCTGAAGTTGGAAATCTTGTTGGAAATCTGTGCTTGAAAATCGGTTGAAAGGTTTCAATGAAATGGTTCCTGGGCAGTAAACCAAGCCATCTAGTTGTTCGGGTGCCACGTAAGCATTTTGCGCCAATACATCAAATTGCTGCCAATGTAAATGAGGGTGCTGGAGTTCAGGACTCGTTTGAGAATAGGTAGCATAAATCTCATGACCTTGTTCTAATAATAGTTGAATCAAACTCAGGCCAATTCCTTTTGAAGCGCCTATAACCGCTATTTTTTTTGTTTCCATGTGATTGTAACAAATAAACGCTACCTTGGTTTAATCATTTTCAAATCATTTATGAACTTTCTAAAACAACATTTTTCGACACTGCTTATTGCAGCAGCGGTCATTATCACAGGCCTTATCCTTGGTAAATCGTATCTCTCAAAGGGTAAACCTGATGATACGGTTTCTGTCACTGGTCTGGGCGAAGAGTCATTTGATTCGGATTTGATAGTTTGGAAAGCCTCTTTTTCGCGCACAAGTTATGAGTTAAAAGATGCGTATGCACAACTCAACTCCGATTTAAGAAGGGTGAAGTCCTATTTGAAGTCAAGAGGAATAACCGACGATGAAATGGTTTTTGAAGCGGCAGAAATTGAAAAATTGTGGTCAAGGGTTTATGATGACGAAGGCAATTTAACGCAAACAACTTTTGATGGATATGCCTTGAAACAGCAATTGAAAATCAGTTCTAAAAAAGTAGACATTGTTGAAAATACTTCTCGTCAAGTTTCTGAACTCATCGATGCAGGGATAGAGTTGAATTCAGAAGCGCCAGAATATTATTACACCAAACTTGCCAAGTTAAAGCTGCAAATGATTGAGGCTGCTACCCGAGATGCCCATGACCGTGCTGCCAAAATTGCCGAAAATGGCGGTGGCGATTTAGGTAAATTGATGTTTGCTGATATGGGAATTTTTCAAATCACTGCTGAAAACTCCTCGGAAGAGTATGAGTGGGGTGGAAGTTTCAATACCAATTCTAGACGCAAAACGGCAAGCGTAACCATTCGCTTGAAATATGCGATAGATTAATTGTTATAAAAACAGGTTTTTATCAAGTTGCAACCACTCCAATGTGGCATTGCAAAAGATGTCTTCTTTAACAGACTGACTCAAGGAGCTGTCTTCAATAAATTTACCGATTTCGAGATCGCCAAGCGGGAAGGGGTAGTCGCTGCCTAAGCAGACTCTTTTAGAACCTTGCATTTTTAAGATATACTCGAGCGCATCGATGTCGTGGGTAATGCTGTCTACCCAAAATTTACCTAAATAGGTTCTTGGATTATGAGGGTTGTCAATCGCAACAAGATCGGGGCGGCAATTGAAGCCGTGTTCAATGCGTCCAAGGGTTGGTAGAAATGAACCTCCGGCATGTGAAAAACACACCCTAAGATCAGGAAGACGCTCCAGCACACCGCCAAAAATAAGTGAGCAAGCTGCTCTAGATGTTTCTGCAGGCATCCCGACTAACCAAGGAAGCCAGTATTTTTTCATGCTTTCAAAACCCATCATTTGCCAAGGGTGTATCATGACAGCCATACCTAGTTGTGCGCATGCTTCAAAAATGGGAAAGAACTTTTCCTCGCTGAGGTTTTCGTCATTGATATTTGAACCAATTTGGATGCCAACATGACCAATTTCTTTGGCCCGCTGTAGTTCTTGGATGGCAGCGTCGGTGTCTTGCATTGGAATGGTTGCTAGACCAATATAATTTTTGGGGTAGGTGGCCACAAGTTCTGCAATATGGTCATTTAAAAAGCGAGAAAGCTCGAGTGCATCAGCTGTTTTGGCCCAATAAGAGAACATGACGGGAATGGTACAAACTACTTGTACTTGTGTATCAAAAGGCTTGTATTCATTGATGCGCAATTCGGCATCCCAACAATTTTCTTCAATGCGTCTAAAAAATTGACCACCCTGCATCATATCTGCTCTGCCATCCTCTTGGGGAACAAGGTGTATGAATTTGCCATAACCAAATTTCTCTGTCCAATTAGGCATTGTTTTTGGCAAAATATGGCTGTGCATGTCAATTTTTAGCATGGGTATTTTTTTTGATTCACGAAGTTAATAAAAAGCTTAGAGCGATAGTTCCATTATGTAGTCATCCATTACAAAACCGTTTCCAATCTCAAACACGGCCTCTTTTTGCACCACAAAACCTAGTTTTTTGTAGAAATATTGTGCAGTATTGGCTTTATTCACCTGTAAAACAAGTTGAGTAATTTGGGTTTGCTTTGCGCGTTCTATCGCTTTATGAATGAGTGCGCTCCCAAGACCTTTTTGCTGTTCTTGGGGCAGTACATAAAGTTTGTTGATTTTAATGATTGCTATTTTATTGCTGTGATCGGGCTGCAGCCATTCAAGCGCTAAAAAGCCGAGATCTGTTCCTTTTTCAGAAAGCAAATAAAACTCGTGACCTTGCTGCTGTTGTTCTTGAAGTTTAGCTGTGCTGTACATCCAATCGAGCATGTAATTGATTTGAGCAGAACTAATTATGGAAGCGTAGGTATCAGGCCAAATGGCTCTGGCGAGCTTTTCCAATATGGGTAGTTCATGTTGCTGAGCCAGCCGAATGTCCATGCTAGTTTTTTACAAATGGTGCTTGTTGAATTTTACCATTCAATTGTAAACGGATATAATACGTTCCTGTTGGGAGTTCTTGAACAGCTACTTTTCCGTTGTTGATTGGCGTGATGTAGCGCTTGCCATCGACGGAAATAATTTCTGCAAAATCGGGTAATTCAACTATTGTAAAGTGTAGGTAATGTTGAACAGGATTTGGGTAAACATTCCAATCAGTTAGGACCAACTGGTTTTGTGTCCCTAAGGTTTGGAGCGCAAGTTTGACTGCAGCATAGGCATTGACTTTTCCGGCACCCCACAACGGGCTTCCACCGGCTGGAATGATGCCAGTATAGTTGTCTTGACGTGCGGTCGTCATGATGATTTCCTTGACTTGGCTTGCTGATAAATATGGATTTGCTTCTAGGATTAATGCAACAACACCCGCTACCATTGGTGAAGCCATGGATGTACCGGAGAATTTGGCAAAATGGTAGGTCGTATTATTGAAACTTGTATTGGCTACTGATGTAAAGTTGGCATCGGTAAATGAAGATACTGCAGAGGCAATAGCGACGCCAGGCGCTGCAATATCAGGTTTCATGGCGCCGTCGTAGCGAGGTCCTCGGCTCGAGAAATTTGCCAGAGCGCCACCGACCAATGAACCTGAGTTGGTGGCATATTGTGTTGCATAGGCCGCTACACTGATTACTTGGTCTGCACATGATGGTTCAGAGATGCCGTTTTGGTTGTCACCTGCTGTGGTGCCTGTTCCTGCGGCCATGAAGTCCATGCCCCAGTTTCCTACATCGTTGGTTAGTTCTGTAACGTTCCAATAATGAACGGTTCCTGCAGAGGCCTGAGATTTTAATTGAACCCGTAGTGAAGTGTTGGTGTTTTTAACACGCATGCGCATTTGAGGTTTACCGTTCAATGGATGAGCCGCATCGGCAGATATGTTGTACCAAATAGTATCTTGATTGACCACAAGAAAAGTATCGATATAGGTATTGGTGTTAGTGGTGCTATAAAATGGTGTTTCGGCAAGTATTTGGTTTGCACTATTGGTAATGATCAGGCCGTTTGCAAATGCTTGGCCGGGCTCACCCCAAGCGTGGATACTTTGTCCCCACATATTTGGGTTGGCGGTGTAGTCGTAAAATTCTATTCTTGACTTAAGTTGGTCGTTGTTGAAGGTTTTCTTGAGGTGGAAATTAACGGCGCCATTGTTGCCGCCAGAGTTTACAAAAACCACCCCTAGATTACTAAAAGCATCGATGGCTTGACTCAATAATGAAGTGCCGTCAAGTGTCCCGAAATGATACAGACCCCAGCTCATGTTGATGACCAAGCGTTTGTCAGCGGCTAAAGCTTTTTGATACATCCATTGCCAAGCATCTAAGACAGCGCCTTCGTCAACTAAAAAGGTGACAAACAAAAACTGTGCATCATAGGCAACGCCTCTATAGGCAGTAGTGGCGCCTGCACCACCTGCTATGCCAGCTACGTGGGTTCCGTGTGTTCCGTAGCTGTAAATGTTTGAAGTGTCAGAACCTGCGGCGAGTAGAGCAGCGGGTGTGTCGTATTCGGTGCCATAATTAAAGCCGTTGGGAGCTGGGCCATTGGTTTTGAATTGATCCCAAGCGGCATAAATACGACTTTGTTGCAAAAGCGTGTCGTAAAAGACAGGATGCGTGTAGTCAAAACCCCAGTCTGTGACGCCGATCAACACATTTTTTCCGGTATAGCCCTGCGGTAAGCCGATGCCTTGCTGCACGGAGTCGGCATGGAGGTCTTTGATGGCTTTGTCGAGATTTGGATTGATTTTACCTGCTATTTCAAGGTAATCAAGGCCTTTGATTTCTTGAAGGGATGACAGCTTCTGGAGTGGAACCTTGATACTTAATAACTGTTGAATGGGAGCAGAAAAAAGGATGCGCTGCCACTTTAATTCTTCGGGATTAAAGTTTTGGTTCGCTCTTGCCAACATGGATAGGTACCAACGACCATCGATATTGTAAATCGGGTAGTGCTTGATCAGGGCCTCATTGACTTCACCTTTGGAGCGCAGTAGTTGGCTTTGAATTTGAGTGATTTCATAGCGGTCTGAGGCGCTCATTTGAGGTGCAGCCCAAACTTGATTTGCAAAGCAAAGCAAAATTGAATAGCATAGGATGAGAGCGCTGCGCATCCCCAAATATAAGCAATTTTGCGCAGTTAGCGCGTCGTGAAGAGCGAATTTATTGGCCTTCTAACTTTCTTTAAATGCTGGTACTTGTCGTCTTCGGCGCGCTTGCCAAAAGTACAAATCAGGACACTTCTCAAGCCTTTATTCTCCAATTCAAGGAGCTCGTCGAGTGCTGTTGCTGAGAATCCTTCCATTGGTGTCGCATCAATCGCTAATAAAGCACTTGTATGTAACACTTGACCGAGGGCAATATAGGCCTGCTTGCTATTCCAGTTTTGAATATCCTCATTTGTTTTTTTGCCAATTGCTTCTATCAAATGGTTTCGGAATCCTTGAATTTGTTCTTCTTCCATGTCACGCGTGTCTCTCATGAGGTCGGCATGAGCATGCAAATAGCTTTCATCAAGATCGGTTTTGGCACATAATATCAAGACTTCGCTCGCATCGATGATTTGTTGCTGATTCCAAGCAATTGCTTTGATTTGTTCACGCAATTGCGTGTCTTTGATCCAAAAATAATGCAATGGTTGAAGTCCGTAACTACTAGGGCTCAATTGCAGGCTTTTCTCTAAGAGGCTTTTTTGCTGCTCAGTCAATTGAAAAGTGGGGTCGTATTTTTTAGTGGCATAGCGCCAATTAAGTACCGTTTCTATCGTATTTTCCATTTTGTTAAATCTTTCTTCTTTATTTTTTCTTCGCTTCTTCTTCTTCTTCTTCTTCTTCTTCTTCAATGCTTATCCTTCATAAGGATTTCGGCTTATCAATTCATCGGCACTTCGATGATCAGAATTTTTGACGATCCAAGTACTTGAATGTCTATTTGGTCCGCTTGTGAAATGCCTATGGCATCGCGTGTGTTTAAACGTTGTTCACCCACCGTAATTTCACCTTCGATCAACATCAAATAAACACCGTTGGTTGGCTCATTCAGGATATAATTTACAGGTGTTGACGGCTCAAATTCACCCATTGAAATCCAGGCCTTTTGATGGATCCAAGTGTTTAGGCCACTGTGCGCTGGTCCAACCAGAGGAGTGAAAGCACCTTTTTCAAGCGCGTATTTTCTTTGGGCATAGCGCGGTTCAACTTGTTTTTGATTGGGGAAAATCCAAATCTGAAATAAATTGAGCGCTTGGTCATCGTTGGGGTTGAATTCACTGTGGTAAATTCCTGTACCGGCAGACATCACTTGTACTTCACCGGCTTTTATCACTTCACTAAAGCCCATGCTGTCTTGGTGTTTGATCGCGCCACTCAATGGAATGGTGATGATTTCCATGTTGTCGTGAGGGTGCTTTCCGAAACCCATACCTGGGGCTACAATGTCGTCGTTTAAGACACGCAACATGCCAAAATGAATGCGCTCAGGGTTGTACCATGAAGCAAAACTAAAAGAGTGTTTGGCATCGAGCCAGCCGTGGTTGGCGTGGCCTCGTGAATTAGCGGCGTGAAAGATTGTTTTCATTTTTTTCTTGCAAAGTAAGCGAGTACCAAGGACTCAATTCAATAACACATGTTAATTCTTTTTGTTGTCAGTGGTAATTGGTTTGCAGAAAATGTGCAATTTCGTTTTATGGTACTTAGTCGTTTTTGGTTGGTGATTTTCATTAGCTCTATTTTATTTGTCATGTTTTCCGTTTTTTCGGGGCAATTTTACAGCATTGATTACGTGCTCAATGGTAAAAAAGATGATCCAATTCTCATTGGAGAAACCTACAAATGGAAACTACCAGCCAAATACATAGATCTGATGGCGCGTGCCGACAACGACACTTATATTAAAGACATCAATCCTTCTGATGCCGATACCACCTATGTGTTAAAGGAAAAAACCGTCTTGATCTATTCAGGGGTGCAAAAATCAGATGGCCTCTTAGTGACTGCCAAAGCGAGTTTATTTGATCTTATTCTGCCGCTGATGGCGTATCTAGCTTTTTTTGCGGGTATCATGCAGTTGCTCATTGATTCTGGTGCCACAGAAAAGCTAGCCAGACGCCTGAGTCCGTTTTTTCAGAAAGTTTTCCCGTCGGTTCCGGCTG
>CAYPVA010000030.1:0-15124 GCA_964414045.1 uncultured Lishizhenia sp.
CCGCTATTGCTGCGGGAGATCATCATTTCTTTACCCGCTTCATGGCTTCAGCCCTCATCAGCGGATTCTTCTTCTTTGCCATCGGTCTTGGCGCCTTATTTTTCCTCGCATTGAAATATGCAACTGAAACAGGATGGTATGCGGCGGTTAAACGCGTCATTGAAGCTGTTGCTGGTTTCTTACCGGTAGGTATGGCCATCTTAGGTGTAGTACTTTTGGTCATCACAATTGCTGATGGTGCACACATCTATTCTTGGATGGACCCAGAAGTTCAAGCACATGATGAAGTAGTACGCCACAAGGCAGCTTACCTCAATCCAGTATTCTTCTGGATCAGAACAATAGCTTATTTCACCACTTATTTCTTATTTTGGAGAGGCTTTAAACGTCGTTCTTTGGAAGAAGATAAAGTAGGCGGAACGGAACTTCACTTTAAAAACTACAAGCGTGGTGCGTTATTCTTAGTATTCTTCGCTGTGTTTAGTTCAACTTCTGCATGGGACTGGATCATGTCTATTGACGTACACTGGTTCTCTACCTTATTTGGTTGGTATACATTTGCCGGAATGTGGTGTTCAACTATGGTTGTTCTTGTCTTGACTACCCTTTATCTTAAAAAATTAGGTCACCTAGAGAAAGTAAACGACTCACACATTCATGACCTTGGTAAATGGACTTTTGCAACCTCATTCCTTTGGTCTTACATGTGGTTTTCACAATTCATGCTTATATGGTATGCAAACATTGGCGAGGAAGTCATTTATTTCCAAACAAGAATTGCACACTTTAAGTTTTTATATTTTGGCATGTTCATTATCAACTTTGCATTCCCAATGTTGATTTTAATGTCTCGCGATGCGAAAAGAAATGCAGGCATTCTTACAGCAGTAGGATTAACCATCTTAGCAGGTCACTGGCTTGATGTTTACATCATGATCTCTGCTGGTGCCATGGGACAAAACGCAAATATTGGTGCTTTAGAAATTGGTATGGCATTGTTAATGGCTGGTGTATTCATCTTTGTGATTTTACGCAACCTTAGCAAAGCGCCACTTACACCGGTAAATCACCCATTCTTGGATGAATCTAATCACCACGAAATTTAATCTAACAAGACATTATCTATAAGTCATGGAAAATAAATTGATAGTTTTACTTGTCATTGTTTTAGGCGCAATCGCCATCGCACAGCTTGTGCGTGTCTATGAAATTTCTTCTAAACTTCGCAAGAACCAAGAACATGAAATTTCAAACCGAGATAACAACCTGAACGGTCGTATGATGTTCGGATTTATGTTCTTATTATTCGGCTTCTTTATCTACATGATGTCTCATTTCGGTTGGACAGGTCGTGGGTCTGCGGCTTCTGACGAGGGTGTTGAAATGGACTGGTTATTAAATTTGAACTTTGTCATCATCATTGCAGTGTTCTTTCTTACCAATTTCTTACTTTTCTTCTTCACATGGAAATATGTAAGAAAACCAGGTGTGCCAGCTTTCTACTATCCACACAATAACAAACTAGAAATGCTCTGGACAGTTGTTCCTGCCGTAGTTTTGGCAGTTATCATCATTCTGGGGTTACAAACTTGGGGCCACTTAACAGGTGAATCTAAACCAGAGGCAGTTAAAATAGAATTGTTCTCTAAGCAGTTCGACTGGACTGCTCGTTACGCTGGTGCAGACAACACACTCGGTTTATATGATTACAAGCTCACTCTTGATAACAACGAGTTGGCTTTATTGACCACTAACACAATTGATTCTTCTTTGAACAATATGTTAAACGGTGCAACAGGAATTCACTCTTTACAGAAACTACTCAACAACCGCGATACTGTCCTAAGTGACTCAACGGTTGCAGTACTACGCACAGATCTTTCTAGAAAAGAGCGTTTGTATCGTTTTCTAACACAAATGAAGCAGAACCACAACAAGAAGCTCGATGCTTCTGCATGGGACGACATCATTCAAAAAGATACACTTTATCTTTGTAAAGGTCAGCAATATGAAATCGCTTTACGTGCTAAAGATGTGATTCATTCCGCTTATTTCCCTCATT
The DNA here is from genome assembly GCA_964414045.1 of uncultured Lishizhenia sp. Classification (GTDB taxonomy): domain Bacteria; phylum Bacteroidota; class Bacteroidia; order Flavobacteriales_D; family Crocinitomicaceae; genus UBA952. Next base: position 2,063 of record CAYPVA010000030.1, read on the forward strand.
TCCGTGCCCAAATGAATGCGGTTCCAGGTATGGCTACACGCATGAAATTTACGCCAAACAAAACGACAGCGGAAATGCGACAAGAGAAAAACGATGCAACATTCAATTACATCTTGATGTGTAATAAAATTTGTGGTGGTGCACACTACAAAATGAAAATGGTTGTAGTTGTTCTTGACAAATCTGCCTATAACAAATGGATGGCAGGTAAGAAATCGCAAACATTCAAAGATCAATATTTTCCTGTAGCAGCAGCACCGGCAACACCAGCCCCAGCTGATACTACAGCAGTAACGATGAATTAATTTAGCAACGATAAAAAAATAAAAGATGGCTTCACACGACGCACACGCACACGGACATCATGAGGATCACCACCATCATGAGGAGCATTTTGTCTCTAAATACATCTTCTCTCAAGACCATAAAATGATCGGTAAGCAGTTTTTAATGACTGCCGTATTCATGGGTCTTGTAGCAATGATGTTATCGATTCTTTTCCGTATTCAGTTGGCATGGCCTGGGGAAAGTTCAGATTTCCTAAGTTTCTTTCTTGGTGAAAAATGGGCGCCTAACGGTGTACTAAAAGAAGACATGTATCTTGGTTTGGTTACCATCCACGGTACTATCATGGTATTCTTCCTATTGACCGGTGGATTATCAGGAACGTTTTCCAACATTCTTATTCCGTTACAATTAGGAGCTCGTGATATGGCTTCTGGATTTATGAATATGTTATCATATTGGTTGTTTGCTTTGTCTTCAATCATCATGTTGGTTTCATTATTCGTTGAGTCAGGACCTGCAATGGCTGGATGGACAATCTACCCGCCATTATCTGCATTACCACAGGCAGTTTCAGGTTCAGGATTAGGAATGACACTTTGGTTATTCTCTATGGCGATTTTCATTGCTTCATCACTACTTGGTTCACTGAATTACATCGTTACCATTATCAACTTACGTACGCAAGGAATGACCATGACGCGCATGCCTTTGACAATTTGGGCGTTTTTTGTAACAGCAGTACTTGGTGTACTTTCTTTCCCGGTTTTATTGTCAGCGGCTTTGCTCCTGATTATGGACCGCTTGATGGGCACTTCATTCTATCTTTCTGATATCATTGTAGGTGGCGAAATGCTTACCAATCATGGTGGGTCACCAATCCTTTACCAACACTTATTCTGGTTCTTGGGTCACCCTGAGGTATACATCGTATTGTTACCTGCACTTGGGTTGTCATCTGAAATCATTGCAACCAACGCGCGTAAGCCAATCTTTGGTTACAAAGCAATGATCGGATCTATTCTAGCTATTGGTTTCCTTTCTTTTATAGTTTGGGGTCACCACATGTTCGTAACTGGTATGAACCCATTCTTAGGTAGCGTCTTTGTATTTACTACGCTATTGATTGCAATTCCTTCTGCAGTTAAGGTGTTTAATTACCTCACAACGCTTTGGAAAGGTTCATTGGTACTTACTCCGGCCATGTTATTTGCGATTGGTCTGGTATCAACTTTCATTACAGGAGGTGTTACAGGTATCATCCTTGCTGACTCCGCACTCGATATCATGATGCACGACACCTACTTTGTGGTTGCTCACTTCCATATTGTAATGGGTATGTCTGCAGTATTTGGAATGTTTGGTGGTGTTTACCACTGGTTCCCTAAAATGTTTGGACGCATGATGAACACGCGTTTAGGTTATGCTCATTTCTGGGTAACTATCATTGGCGCGTATGGTGTTTTCTTCCCGATGCACTTTGTAGGTTTAGCCGGAGCACCACGCCGTTATTATGATTACTCAGCTTACAGTGAGTTCGACAAAGGTTCTTTTGAACTGATGGTTGACCTAAATGAAGTCATAACCATTTTTGCGATCATTGCTGCTTTAGGCCAAGTATTGTTCTTATTTAATTTCTTCTATAGTATTTTCAGAGGTCCAGCGGCTCCGCAAAACCCTTGGAGATCAAATACACTTGAATGGACTACGCCTGTGGAGCGCATTCACGGAAACTGGCATGGTGCTTTGCCAGTGGTTCACCGTTGGCCATATGATTACTCCAAGCCAGGCGCGAGTGAGGATTTCATCCCGCAAACAACACCGCTTGAAGCTGGTGAAGAAGAGCATTAATATTTTGCTATAAACAAACTACAAAAAAGGCCCGAAGTGATTCGGGCCTTTTTCTATTGTTGTTCATTTAATTCTTTTGCTACGACCTCTAATTCTCGATAGAATTCAGGGCCAAAGGCTCTGATGAGTGGTTCTTTCAAAAATTTATAAACGGGAACATCTAACTTTTCACCGCAAGCACAAGCAGGTTCACAGATGTCCCATTTTTCATAGTTAAGTGCGGTATATTCGGAGAATTGCTTCGTACGAATGGGGTAGAGGTGGCAAGATATCGGTTTGATAAAATCGATTTTTCCTTCTCTCTGAGCTTTTTCAATGGCACATTTCGCTGTGTTGCTTTGGTCAAAATAGACAAAAGCACATTCTTTCCCATTGACTAAGGTTGTCGCAGGTTCAAAATCTTCATCGTGATAAACAACTCCGCTAGCTTCTATTGCTGAAATACCTTCAGGCCGCATGTACGGTTTGATTTGTTCTAAATTTTGCTCGATGATCTTGACTTCTTCTTCTGTTACTGGAGCTCCGCCGTCTCCTTCGATACAGCAGGCGCCTTTGCAGGCATTTAAATCACACACAAATTGTTTTTCAAAGATTTGAGTGGATACAATTTTATCGTTTATTTCAACTAACATAAAGCAAAGATAAGGTAAGGATTTGGTGGAATAGAAAAAAGTGACTATATTTGTACCACATTTGAAGATGGATAGAACGAGGGGACGAAAGTCCCCTCTTTTTTTCCACAAACGTAACTGCATGTTAGATCGTAAATTAATAGAATCCTTAATCGCTGAACGCATTGCCGAATTAGACAACGGACTTTATGTTGTTGACCTCCGCATTTCACCTAAAAACGTCATCAACGTTGAGTTAGATAAACTCAAAGGTGGGGTTAGCGTTAGTGACTGCATGGCTGTTTCTCGCAATATCGAACATAACCTCGACCGCGAACAAACAGATTTTGAATTGCACGTCTCTTCAGCAGGCCTTGATCAGCCTATTCGCCACATCAATCAGTTTGCAAAAAATGTTGGCCGCAGTTTCAAAGTTCAACCGCTCGAAGGTGAAAAATTTGAAGCTGAACTCGTAAAAATGGCCGATGACAACCTCGTTTTTAAGCAGCGCATTCAACGACGCGACGAAGAAAAAAAGAAAAAAGTATGGGTAGAAGAATTCATCGAGCTGCCCTACAACCAAATAAAAGAAGCAAAAATTGTAATATCCTTTAAATAAGCACCATGAACAGTTTGGAACTTGTTGACTCATTTTCGGAGTTTAAAGAACTTAAAAACATTGACAAACAAACGATGCAGCACGTATTGGAAGACGTCTTCCGTGCGATGCTCAAAAAGAAGTTCAATACAGATGAGCACATCGATATCGTTGTCAACATTGACAAGGGTGATGTTCAAATTTTCTTGAACAAAGAAATCGTTGGCGACGGCGAAGTAGAAGATCCAAATACAGAGATCGCCTATTCAGATGCCATTAAAATTGAGCCTGACTTTGAAATCGGTGAAGAAGTAACCGAAGAATTCAAGTTTGCTGATTTTGGTCGTCGCAATGTTTTGGCTTTGCGTCAAAACCTGATTTCTCGCATCATGGAGCTCGAGAAAGACCAACTTTACAATAAATACAAAGAGCGTATCGGTGAAATCGTTACGGGTGAGGTTTACCAAGTTTGGAAAAAAGAAATCCTCATCATGGACGACGACAACAACGAACTTATTTTACCAAAATCAGAGCAAATCCCTTCGGATTTCTTCAAAAAAGGAGAATCTGTTCGTGCCGTTGTTGCTAAAGTTGACATGCGCAACAGCACACCGGTAATTATCCTTTCGCGTACTGCTCCTGAATTCCTTGAGCGCTTATTTGAGCTCGAAGTTCCAGAAGTATTTGATGGCCTCATTACTATCAAGAAAATTGTCCGTGAACCAGGAGAACGCGCCAAAGTTGCTGTAGAATCTTACGATGACCGCATTGATCCAGTAGGAGCATGTGTCGGTATGAAAGGTTCTAGAATTCACGGTATCGTTCGTGAGTTGCGCAACGAAAATATTGACGTCATCAACTATACGAGCAATCAACAATTGCTCATTCAACGCGCATTGTCACCAGCTAAAATCACTTCAATGGAGGTTTTAGAAGACGACAAACGCGTCAAAGTGTATCTCAAACCAGATCAAGTGTCTTTGGCAATTGGTAAAGGTGGAAACAACATCAAACTTGCCGGTAAGCTCTGTGGTTTTGAAATTGATGTTTACCGCGATGGTGAAGTAGACATCGAAGACGTTGACCTCGAAGAATTTGCAGATGAAATCGATAGCTGGATTATCGATGAACTCAAGGCTATTGGCTGCGATACCGCTAAGTCAGTGCTTGAAATCAGCAAAGACGACCTTGTATCACGTACAGACCTCGAAAAAGAGACAATCGAAGAGGTGTTCCGTATTTTACAAGCAGAATTTGAATAACTTTAATACCAATTAGGAGCGCAATAATAGATTATGGCGGGAAAACCGATTCGTTTAGGAAAAGCAGCAGGAGAATTGAATGTAGGAATTCCGACAATTGTCGAATTCTTAGGTTCAAAAGGAATAGTTATTGATGCGAGCCCAACAGCACGTTTGGAGCAAGAGCACTTTGACATTCTTTGCCAAGAATTTGCTGCTGACCAAAACATGAAAGAGCAGTCTAAGGCTGCATTGCGTCGCGAAAAACGCGAGTCTTTATCAATCAAAGACAAGCCGCAAGAAGAAACAGTGGCTCAACCAGTACAAGAAGACGAAGACGAAGGGGAAATCAACCTCGAGGAAATCAAGCGTCAGGTACTGAGTGAAACTCCAGCTCCTGCACCTATTGTAGAAGCACCTGTAGCGGCGCCTCAAGCTACAGAAGTAGAGCCAAGTGCTACTGAAAACAAAGTAAATGTTGTTGGCAAAATAGACTTAGATGCCATCAATCAACGCACGCGCCCAGACAAAAAGAAAGACAGCACAGCTCCCAAAGCTCCGGTTAAAGAGGAAAAAAGCGTAACTCCTGCACCTGCTGCAGAAGTTGTACCTGCACCTGAAAAACCTGCTGAAGTTGTTCAAGAAACACCAGTTATTGCTGAAGCCCCAGCCGCTCCAGCCGAAATAGAAACCATCCGTGTAGCGCGTCAAACACTTACCGGACCAACAGTACTTGGTAAAATCGAACTTCCGGTCGAGCGTCCGCGTACGCCAGTGGCATCCTCTTCAGACGATGCTAACTCTAAACGCAAACGCAAGCGCATTAAGAAGGTTGAGCCGGGTAACAACGCGGGCAACAATGCTGGTGGTAATAATCAGGCCCGTCCAAAAACGGAAAAAGCCGAGATATCTGAACAAGATATCCAAAAAGAAATCAAAGAAACCTTAGCACGTCTCTCTAATCAAGGAGGAAAGTCAAAGGCTTCAAAAAATCGCCGTCAAAAACGCGATAACTATGCACAGCGCCGCCAAGAAGAAATGGCGATGGCTGAGCTCGAAGAGAAAACACTCAAATTAACAGAATTTGTGACCGTTTCCGAGTTGGCATCCATGATGAATGTCCAACCAACTCAGGTTATTTCTGTTTGTATGTCATTAGGTATTTTTGCCTCCATCAACCAAAGATTGGATGCCGAAACCATTCACATTGTCGCTGATGAATTCGGCTTCGAAACTGAATTTATCAGTGCCGAGCTTCAAGATGCCATAACGGTGGTTGAAGATCAGCCAGAAGACCTCATCGCGCGTCCGCCAATCATTACCGTAATGGGTCACGTTGACCACGGTAAGACATCCTTACTTGACCGCATCCGAAATGCGAACGTCACAGAAGGTGAAGCAGGTGGTATCACGCAGCACATCGGTGCATACTCAGTTACCCTCAAAGATGGTCGCAAAATGACTTTCCTTGATACACCGGGTCACGAAGCGTTTACCGCGATGCGTGCACGTGGTGCGCAAGTCACAGACGTTGCCATCATCATTGTAGCAGCAGACGACGACGTCATGCCGCAAACCAAAGAAGCGATTTCACATGCGCAAGCGGCCAATGTGCCAATGATATTCGCTATTAACAAAATTGACAAACCAGGCGCTAACCCTGACCGCATTCGCGAACAACTTTCTGCCATGAATATTTTGGTAGAAGACTGGGGTGGAAAATACCAGGTTCAGGAAATATCGGCCAAGCAAAACTTAAATATCGATGCACTCCTCGATAAGGTTTTATTGGAAGCTGAACTCCTTGACCTCAAAGCAAACCCTAACAAAAATGCTGTAGGTACTGTAATCGAATCTTCCCTAGATAAAGGAAAAGGATACGTAACCAATATGCTTGTTGAAGCGGGCACCATGCGCGTTGGAGATGTAGTTCTTGTCGGCCGTTATTATGGTCGCGTACGTGCCATGCACGACGAACACGGTGTTGCTTTAAAAGAGGCAGGCCCAGCACAACCAGTATCTGTATTAGGAATCGGTGGTGCACCAAGCGCCGGTGATAAATTCAACATCCTCGATGACGAAAAAGAAGCTAAGTCAATTGCTCAGAAAAGAGAGCAACTCTACCGTGAGCAAGGCTTACGCACCACGAAACATATTACGCTTGATGAAATCGGTCGTCGTTTGGCTATCGGAGACTTCAAAGAGCTCAATATCATTGTAAAAGGTGACGTAGATGGATCAATTGAAGCCCTTTCAGATTCACTCTTGAATCTTTCTACGGAAGAAATCCAAGTAAATATCGTTCACAAAGGTGTTGGTGCCATCACCGAAGCAGACGTTAACCTTGCTTCTGCATCTGATGCCATCATCGTTGGTTTCCAAGTAAGACCAACCTTGCCAGCGCGTAAATTAGCTGAAACAGAGCAAATTGATATCCGCATGTATTCGGTCATCTACAAAGCCATTGAAGAAATCAAGGCAGCGATGGAAGGCATGTTATCTCCAGATATTGAAGAAAAAGTACTTGGTTCTGCGGAGGTTCGTGAAACATTCGAAATCACCAAGGTCGGTACAATTGCCGGATGTTATGTACTTGATGGTATCATCAAGCGCAGCTCTAAAATCCGCCTGATTCGCGATGGAATTGTCGTGCATTCTGGTTCTTTAGGTTCATTGAAGCGTTTCAAAGACGATGTCAAAGAAGTGAAAAACAACTATGAATGTGGTTTGAACATCGATAAATTCAACGATATCCAAATTGGTGATATCATTGAAGCATACGAAGAAGTTGAAGTCGCAAGAAAATTATAAACCCTTATCAAAGCTAAATTTCATTAGTTTTGTAGGACAATAAATAAAGAAATTATGGGCAAATTCGGACCAACTGAAATCCTCCTTGTACTTGCAATTGTTGTATTATTCTTTGGTGGTAAAAAAATCCCTGAACTCATGAAAGGCCTCGGAAAAGGTGTCAAAGAGTTCAAAGATGCTTCTAAAGGCGAAAGCAACACTACAGATTCTTCAACAGAAATTTCTAAAGAAGAAAAGTAAACGCATGTACCGAACAATCGCAGAGATTCAGAGTGCTTTGCATTCTGGCAAGACAGCATTGGACCTCGTTGAGGAACACTTGTCTCGCATCGAAGCACACCAACACCTCAATGCTTTTTTAGAAGTTTTTGAAACTTCTGCCCGCGAGCAAGCCATTGCTGTTGATGCCAAAATTAAAGCGGGAACGGCGGGTAAATTAGCGGGTGTTATTGTCGGAATCAAAGACAACATCTGTTACAAAAACCACCGTGTTTCGGCCGCTTCAAAAATTTTGGAAGGGTTTAGTTCTATCTATACCTCAACTGTACTTCAGCGTTTGCTTGATCAAGACGCAATCGTTATTGGCAGACTCAATTGCGATGAATTTGCAATGGGAAGCTCCAATGAAAATTCGGCATTTGGTCCCGTCCAGAACAACTTAAAAGCTAATTACGTTCCGGGTGGATCATCTGGAGGTAGTGCCGTTGCCGTTTCAGCGCACCTGTGCACGGTTTCCTTGGGTTCCGATACCGGTGGCTCCATTCGCCAGCCTGCATCCTGGACCGGTACCTTTGGCATCAAACCCACGTATGGCCGCCTGAGCCGTTACGGACTCATTGCTTATGCCTCTTCATTTGATCAAATTGGTTTTTTTACCAATGACCTCAACGATACTAAGTTACTAGTTGAACTCACTGCGGGTAAGGACCCCTTCGATGCAACCAGCTCGAGTAAGCCCTATGACGTTCGCCAAGGATTACCCGCCAAACTAAAGATTGGCTACATCAAAGAATGCTTCAATCATCCGGGTTTAGACCCAGAAGTCAAAACCAAACTTGATGCTTGCGTAGCCGCTCTAAAAGCTGCAGGCCATGAACTGACTGAGGTTAGCTTTCCTTTTCTCGAGTATATGGTCCCGACCTATTACGTACTTACTACTGCAGAAGCATCCTCAAATTTAGCCCGCTTTGACGGGGTGCATTACGGTTACAGAAGTCCTGAAGCACAAGGGGTAGAAGCTACTTATGTGCAATCTCGCACAGAGGGATTTGGTCCGGAGGTCAAGCGTCGCATCATGACTGGCACCTTTGTTTTGTCTCATGGCTACTATGATGCCTATTATACTAAAGGTCAGCAAGTACGAAGAATGCTAAAAAACCGTACCAATGAGTTACTTCAAGGTTGTGATGTTCTGTTGTCTCCAACGACACCATCTACAGCTTTTGAAATGAATGCAGTCAAAGACCCTATTCAGATGTATTTGCAGGATATCTTTACAGTACACGCTAATCTAACAGGAAATCCTGCGCTTAGCATGCCTTTCGGTACACATTCAAATGGTTTACCATTTGGTTTGCAAGTGATGGCTAAAGATTTCGAGGAAGATTACCTTTACCATGCTGCCGCATTAATACAGGATGTTCTATGATGAAGTGGATTTCTTTTTCCCTTCTCTTCCTATTAACCGCAGTTGCGCTTGCGCAAAAGCCAGCACATCTTGTGCGCCCATCTGACACCCTTGATCCAGATCCATTTGTCAATACGGTGCAGCAAAGCCTGAATTTGTTTTACGCAGATTATGCCAACTCTCAAAAATACGATTCCATTATTTCTGCCTTGAATTACGCCCCAGGCCAGATTCCAACATTTTCTGATTCCATCATTTGTGAGCGCTTGTCCAAAATGAACGAGCTCACACCATTTCACCTCGATTGTAATGCCGCTACACTATCAACGATCAAGTTTTTTGCGGCGCAACGCCGTGGCTTTATACGTGTAGCACTTGGGCGTTCTGCCCTGTATTTTGATTTATTTGAAGAAAAACTCACTGAATACGGCTTGCCCTTAGAATTGCGTTATTTGTCAGTGATAGAAAGTGGTTTACGCCCACAAGTGAAGTCAAGAGCTGGCGCACTTGGGTTATGGCAATTCATGTACAAGACCGGACTTTATTTTGGTCTAGATGAAAACTCGTACATCGATGAGCGCATGGATCCAGAAAAAGCCACAGATGCTGCTTGTCGTTACCTTAAGCAATTATATGGTATCTATGGCGACTGGAATTTAGCGCTTGCCGCTTACAATGCAGGTCCAGGGAATGTCAATCATGCCATCCGTAAATCAGGTGGAAAAACCACTTATTGGGAAGTACGGCCCTTTCTTCCGAAAGAGACACAAGGCTATGTTCCAAATTTTATTGCAGCGGCCTACATGATGACCTACCATGCAGAATACAACATTATTCCAATGGAGGCCAAAATTCACAATTCACAACTGGACACCATGTGTTTGAAAAGTGGTGTGCACATGCAAACGATTGCCAAACTCACCGATTGGGAACTCACCGAAATACAAAGCCTAAATCCGGTTTATAAAACGACGTACATTCCAAAAATGACCCCAGCGCGTTGTGTTACAGGGCCGCTAGAAAAGATTGGTCTACTCGTAAGTTTTGAAGATTCTCTTTATGCACTTGAGGAAGCGATCTATCATCCAAAACCCGTCATCGTTCCCCCACCCACCACCCCCCAAGACTCCACCTCCCAAGACTCTACCATTCGCGACAGCAATATTGTGCTCACTAGCATGATCGATACACTGACAAATCGCACACCCGGAACCAATAATTTGCTTTATCACAAAGTAAAAACAGGAGAAAATCTGCGTCAAATTGCACTCCGATACAATGTTTCTATTGAGCAATTGATGGAATGGAATGGTTTGCGCACCACAAATATTTATGTGGGCCAGAAACTCAGTATATACTCAAGCCAGAACGTGGCTCCGGTTACCCCTGCGCCAACTCCGCCACCAGCACCGGCCAAAAAATACTATACGGTCAGGTCTGGAGATACTTTCGGAAAAATTGCCCAACGCAATAACCTCACCCAAGCCCAGTTGCAAAGACTCAATCCGGGCGTTAAGGTCAACAGTATTTCTGTTGGTCAAAGAATTCGTATCAAATAGTTTCCCATGAAACTATCCGGCGTCATCATCACATTTAACGAAGCCAAAAACATCAGGCGTTGCCTAGATTCACTGCTTGAGGTTTGTGATGAAATTCTCGTGCTAGATTCTTTCTCAACCGATCAGACCGAAGCCATTTGCTCGGAGTATGGGGTCCGTTTTGAGAAAAACGCTTTTGAGGGCCATATTCAGCAAAAAAACGAAGCGCTGCACCGCGCGACCCATCCTTGGGTTTTGTCGCTTGATGCGGATGAAGCACTTTCTGAAACCCTTAAAAATAGTATCCTTGCATTGAAAGCGAGTAGCCCAGCTCCGGCTGCTTTTCAAATGAATCGGCTCACCAACTATTGCGGGACCTGGATCAAGCACAGCGGCTGGTATCCGGATACCAAAGTAAGATTAGTTTTTAAAGAATTGGCACATTGGGGAGGCGTCAATCCGCATGATCAATTGCTTCCAAACACAGGGTTAAGCGTTCAGCACCTCAAAGGAGACCTACTGCACTATTCGTATTACACCAAAGACGACCATTTCAAACAAATCGCCTATTTCTCTCAAATTGCAGCCAAAGAACTATATACTAAAAAAGTGAGCAGTTCTTGGCCAAAAATTGTGTTGAAAGTAACGGCTCAGTTTTTAAAAAGCTACCTAATTAAGCTTGGTTTTTTAGATGGATTAGCAGGCTGGCACATTGCAACCCGCAGTGCCTTTGCTACTTTTCAGAAATACAGCATGCTTAGAAAATTGTGGAGGAATGGCTAAACCAAGACTACAAAAAATATTAATCTCTAGAACTGATGCCATTGGAGACGTGTGTCTTACCCTCCCTGTTTGCGTTGCTCTAAAGCAACAATTTCCGGAAGTCAAATTGGTTTATTTGTGTCGTTCCTATACAAAAGCAGTGGTGGCTTGTTTTGAGCCGATTGATGAAATCTTGGTCTATGAAGCGTTAGAAGCCCTGCCTACCGAGGAGCGACACCAAAAATTACATGGATTTTCTGCCGTTCTGCATTTATTTCCAAATAAAACGGTTGCAGCGTGGTGTAAAGATGCCCGAATACCCTTGCGCGTCGGAACAGCCCATCGCTTGCACCATTGGTGGACCTGTAATTTATTGCCTTGGTTTTCAAGAAAACGCTCTGATCTTCACGAAGCTCAATTGAATTTTTATTTAGCGAAGGCAATTGGTTACCCAAACATCCCCAACTGGACAGAGATCAAGCAAACCTCTGCGTTTAAGGTCGCGGATTCCTTGCCAGTTGAATTCCAAACTTATGATTTTTCAAAGGTAATCTTGATACACCCAAAATCAAATGGAAGTGGGGTGGAGTATCCCATTGAAAAATACGCGGAGTTGTCACTATTATTGGTTGAAAAAGGGTTTGAAGTTTTTTTTACGGGTACTGAAAAAGAAGGCCAACTCTTTCGAAATCAAATTCCGAAAAATGCAAAAATCAAAGACGTTACAGGTCTTTGGGATTTAACATCATTTATCGCGGTCATTTCAAAATCAAAAGCACTTATTGCCTGCTCTACTGGACCTTATCATTTAGCAGGCTTATGTCAGATTCAAGCCCTCGGCTTATTTACAAATACAAGACCCATTCATCCAGGGCGTTGGTCTGCAATAGGACCATATGCTAAAGCGCTTACGGAGATAGAAACCATTAGCCCACAACAGATTGCAGATGTACTTCAATAGAATCTTTTGGCGAAATGTGCTGCTAGCAGTCTTTGTTGCAGTTTTTAGCTTGGGTTTATTAGCTCCTCAAGGTGCCTTTTGGCACCGCTCTCTTATCTTACAACAGGCTTTAGTCCATGGTTTATTAATTGGCCAATTTTATTATTGGTTGCATCAAAGACCCGCTAAGTTTTGGCAAATTTTCTTGCTGAGCCTCACCGCCATCTATTATTTGTGGCTTTATCAAGCACTGTGGTCTTATGTGTTTTTTTGGATACTACTGCTCCTACTTTTTTTTCTTGCGCTCACTTATGAGCAGTTCATCAAATGGAGAAAGGTTCCTTATTTAAAGACCTTTTTAATTCCAATATTATGGTTTGTTTTTCTGAACCTCATTCCGAGTATACTTGGTTCTATTGGCAGTATCAGCCCGCTATTTTTAGTCTTGTATTTTGCACTCAGTTTGCAAGCAGATCGCGAAGACCTCGATCAAGATAATGGTCAAATTAAAACCATTGCTGGTTTATTAGGTGCCCGAACGAGTGGCTACGTCGTTATTTTTCTTATTTCGCTTAGTGCCTACTTATTGCTGATACCCTTGACCGAGACCTTGATTCTTTTGGTGATCATGAATCGGGAGCAATTCTTTCCAAAACGCAGCTTTGACAGCTTGCTTTTTTTGCTAGGCCTTTACTTTTTATTCCGTTAAGCGCAAGCTTTGTATCTTTGTGCTTTCTACAAAGAAGCATGGACTACCAATTTAACCACATAGAAGCCAAATGGCGCCAAATTTGGCAA
>CAYPVA010000031.1:0-14780 GCA_964414045.1 uncultured Lishizhenia sp.
TCAATTCATCAATTCATCAATTCATCAATTCATCAATTCAATATTTTATAAAGATGTTTTTTGCTTCCGTAAAGAAACGCAAGGCTTCCCAGCCTCCTTCGCGCCCAACGCCTGAAGCTTTGACACCACCAAAAGGTGTGCGGAGGTCCCTGACTAGCCATGCGTTGACCCATACAATCCCGGCATGTACTAAATCTGCGACGCGATGCGCTCGTTTGAGGTCGTTTGTCCAGACGGTAGCCGCTAAGCCGTATTGGGTAGAATTGGCCATTTCGAGCACTTCCTCCTCGGTATCAAAAGGTGTGAGTGTTACAACAGGACCAAAAATTTCTTCTTGATTGGTGCGGCATTGGTAATGCAAACCTTCAATAATGGTTGGTTCAATATAGTACCCTTCGGCATATTCGCCCGTGAGTACTTTGCGCTTGCCACCACAAAGAATTATTCCGCCTTCTTCTTTGGCTAATTCGATGTAGCTCAATACTTTTTCCATATGTGGTTTGGATACGACAGCTCCGAGTTTGGCTTCAGGATCTTGCGGAAACGAAACCTTACTTTTAGAAACCGCAGCAACAAAAGCCTCTTTGAATTTTTCGTAAATAGGGCGCTCAATAAAAATTCTTGAGCCACATAAGCAGATCTGACCTTGGTTAGCGAATGAAGAACGAATGGTTGTGCTAAGCGCCTCCTTGAAGTCGCAATCGGCAAAAATGATGTTAGGGTTTTTACCACCGAGCTCTAAGGATAGCTTTTTAAACATTGGGCCAGCGGTTTTCGCGATGTATTCACCTGTTTTGGTCCCTCCGGTGAAAGAAATTGCCTTGATTTTAGGATGTTTGACAATGGCATCACCAACGTTTGGCCCAGTACCGTGTAAAATATTAAGTACACCATCTGGCATGCCCGCTTCTTTGGCAATCTTACCGAGCATGAAAGCGGTGTATGGTGTTACTTCAGAAGGTTTGGCGATGACGCAATTCCCAGCAGCCAATGCTGGAGCAATTTTCCAAGAAAACAAATAGAGTGGAAGATTCCAAGGAGAAATACAGCCCACAACCCCTATTGGTTTTCTGGTGGTGTAATTGAAACCAACTCCTTCCATCTGATGAGACTCCGAAGCAAAATGTTCAATGGCTGTGGCAAAGAAATGAAAGTTAGAAACTGCTCTTGGAATATCTACATGCTTGGCTAAGCTCAGGGGCTTACCATTATCTTTTGATTCGGCTGCAACGAAGGCATCCATGTTCGCTGCTATACCTTCGGATAGTTTTCTAAGAATAGTGGCACGTTGCTCAATCTCCATTCCGGACCAAATTGGAAAGGCTGCTTCTGCCGCAGCTACGGCAACTTCAACATCGGCCGCACTTGAATCTGGAATTAAAGAATAGACCTTTCCGGTAGCAGGTTCGAAGTTATCGATATAGTTTCCGCTCAGTGGTGCGACATATGCGCCATTGATAAAATTGCTTAGTTTTTCCATCGTATTACAAATGTAGCATATCTAATGAGAGGTTTTGATACCTTTGTCCTATGAAAATCAGTGAAGCACAAGCAAAGGTCGATCATTGGATCCAAACTTTGGGGGTGCGTTATTTTAACGAGCTCACCAACACGGCCATATTAATGGAGGAGGTAGGAGAACTCGCCCGAATTATGGCCAGACGCTATGGCGAACAATCTGAAAAAGAGAGTGACCGCAATAAAGATCTCGGAGATGAAATGGCCGATATTTTATTTGTTTTGTGTTGCTTGGCCAATCAAACCGGGATAGATTTAACGCAAGCGCTTGAAAAAAATCTCGAGAAAAAAACGCAGCGCGATGCGCAAAGACACCTTAATAACCCAAAACTTACAGATGGAGCCAATCAATAGTGTTCGAAAAATCTTGCGCTCGACTCAAGGTGTTTTAGTCAATGCATTATTGACCCAATATGAAATGAACCTGTGGCCCATCGTTGAAGAATATGTACCTCAACCCGAAGAGGGGTCGCCAAGAGCTATTCTTTTGTGTAAAGATGACCAACAGGCAAGAGCCATTCACGCGCAGTTTACCCAACTTGCTAAAGCAAAGGACTTAACCGTTGACCTCATTGTAGAGAAAGGAAATAAGCTGCAACAGCGCAACGATTTATTTGATGGCACTGAAATCATTGTGGGTACCACGCGCCGTATGGCAGAATTGTACTTTCAAAATGGCTTTAATATCAAAAAGCTCAAATTATTTTTAATCCTTGATCTCGATCAGCACATGCGTCAAGGCCACAAAGGTTATATCGTGCGTATGACCGAAAGCTTGCCGAAATGTAAAACACTGTTTTTTAGCGCCAATGCAGACGAAGAACGCACCTCAAGTTATCTTGATGAGTTTTTTCCGAACATTCAGCAACTTGAGTTGTCTGAAGAAGCATGAGGACTGATGAAAAGTTAAAGGGGCTTAGGCCCGCCATTCAGAAGCAAACCACAGAGGTCACTGAAATTGAACTTTTTCAAAACGAAGTGCTCAGGCCAATCCTTAAATTTCAGCACGAACTCTGGCTTATAGAATGGCAGCAAAATACTTTGTTTAACCCGATTAAAGCACTGATAAACGAAGTAGAACAGCGCAAGTTGTTGCAAAGCATATTCTCTAAAAACCCGGGTTTAGTACAACGCTACATTGGCATGACGGTTGGTTATTTTACGCTTCCTGAATTTCAGTACTATTTGGAAACCAAAAACGAAGTAGACAAAAGAATCAAGGAGCTTTTACTGACCCGATTTCTATCATACTAAACCATATCGAAAGCCGCCACAAAAATTGGTTCTTTTGGAGAAAACTGACCTCTGAAAACGACATCTACATCTGCCACACCAATTAATTTGTGTAAAAGACCCCAATTAAATATTTTGTTGGCTTGCTGATAAAGTGGATCACGCGTGTCATTCCACCACAGCATTGAATGTAATTTTTCTTTGGCTAATACGGCTTCAAATAGCACATTGACATCCTGAACGTTACCCGATGGGTTACAGACCACTTCTGGAACCAGAAAAGTGTGTTCTTTAGGTTGGATCAGCCTATTGATTAGCGGAATGAAGGGCAATAATTTAACTTGCGTACCCCCAAATTTTCCTGGCAATCGCTGGATTTCCCAGCGTACCTTATGAAACTTTGCAAATGCAAGTAGTGCTCCTTGCTCGTTGCGCAAACACGCAAGTTCGCCATCTTCAAAAAAGTAGGTAAAATATCCTGTATAGTGCTCATAGGATTGCGCGATGAACCTGCGGTGTTCTGCTGCAATAGGTTCTATGCTCAGTTGCTTGTTTGCCTTCGGAAAAAGCCTGCTGTAAGATTGCGTTGCTAACTTAGCCTTGGTTTGAAATCCAAAAGTTTCGCTCATCCATTTACTTCTGACATTCTTTGCGTCAATATAGGCATAGCAGAAGTGAGCTGTTCCGCCGTGGTTTTTTTCCAAATCTTGAAAAACTTCTTCAATTTGAACTTTCAGCACAGACTTCGGATTCATGCGCGCCTTCCCTTTAGACTGAAATTTTGAGTCAAAAGAAAAGTAGCGTAAGTAAAGTCCAAATGGCCGCTTACAAAACGTAATATTCGCAATGAGCTGCTCTCGTCTTCGCAAAGAAAAACTCAATGGATGATCGGTGTGCGCTACACTTTGAGCGACATCAAGATGCTTATATTTAGCACCATTGGTACCAAGAACGGTGCGTTCAAATAGGCGTACTAAATCCGGGCTGATCTCTGTTGAGAGTTCAAATTTCATAAAGGAAATTTAAATATAATTTTCGGTTTGCAACCATGCCAATAAGGCCACTTGTTGATCTTTAAGTAAGGTATGTTGAACCTTAACACCTTGGCTATGTAGTGCTTTTTGGGTTGAGTTCCCCCAGGCAACAATGACAGCATCTTTTGGAAATTGATTTACTTGCATGAAGGCAAGCACGTTACTTGGCGAGCTAAAAATATAGACACGATGTTTATCAATGCGCGCTTGTGTGGCAACGGTTTGATATACTTGAATAATAGTCTTGTGTGTATCAGGTACGTTTTTCATGTAAGTTCCGAGTGACACGTTAGAGGCTGGAAAAATAACGGTTTTATCACCTCGCCAATTATTGAAAAGAGCTGCCTCATGTTCAGGGTTGCCTGATTCTTCTGCAACAAAGGCTACTTCAAGTTGGTATTTGTCTTTGATTTTCCGAGCAGTTTCATTTCCTGCTACTGCAATTATCGGACTTACTTTACACTTACTCAGGTAAAAATCTGCGGCTCTAATACTCGCAAAGAACGTAATGTCTGCTGCCGTAGGGCAGTCAAATGTAAGTGCTTGAAAATCAATGAGTGAATTCGCAGTTATTTTGTTTTCGCTCACTAATTTTGACAATTCAGGAATTAAATCTTGAATATCCTTTGAAATAAAGATGGGTTTCATGGTTGAGCTGTCAAGTGCGCAACAATTTTCTCTACAGGGCAATTAGGCTCAAAACGATGGAATTGTGCAGCGATGTCGGCACTTTTAGAGTGCGCCACATAAATGGCATCAGAAGCAACATACACACCAAGTGGTAATTGACAACCGCCATCCATTGCTTTGAGAACACCGCGTTCTAGTTCAATGACATTGGCCACGTCTGGATGATGCAATTTTTTAAGTACCTCAAATGTACTGAGATCATTTTGTCGTGTTTGCAATCCAAGTACTCCTTGTGCTGGAGCAGGTACAAACGAGGTCGGATCTAAGACCACCGTTTGTAAGTCACTTAAATTGAGTTGAAGCCGACTTACGCCTGCATTTGCAAGTAAGATTGCATCGTAATTTCCTTGTCGCAATTTGTCGATACGTGTAGGAACGTTTCCACGTAATTCTTCAATTTTTAAATCGGGGCGCAATGCTTTTATAATGGCTTTGCGACGTGCTGAAGAGGTGCCAATGGTTGCGCCAAATCTCAATCCCCATAGCTGAGCTGGATCTTGCGCGGCAGGATTCATGAGTAGTAATTCAGAAGGGTCTTCGCGGTAAGAAACAGCCGCAATGCACAAGCCTTCTGGCTGACTTGTTTCTAGGTCTTTGTGTGAATGCACCGCAAGATCAACTTCGTTATTGAGCAGTGCATTTTCGATTTCTTTTGTAAAAAAACCTTTGCCTTCGAGTTTATCAAAGCTGAGGTCTTGGATGCGGTCACCCTGCGTGATAATGATTTTGAGTTCAACCGTGCAATTGACGGCCTCGAGCTGTGCTTTGACAAAATGGGCTTGCCACAAAGCAAGATCACTGCCTCGGGTGCCAATGCGAATATGGGTTTTAGTCGACATGGTTTAGGATGATTTCCTTGGCCAATTTCATGGGGCCACTGATATATTTTTTCTCGAGGTAGTTGACAATTTTTTCGAGTACTTCTTTCGATTGCGGGTCGAGTGCATCGAGATCTTCTTTGAAAACTTGATCGTAGGCTGTGGATTTGAGCGCTTTCACTTGCGCTGGAACTACTCGCATAGCAAGCTCTACTTTTCTTTCTCGAATGAGGTGCTGGAATTCAAAAAGAGCTTGGTCGATGATTTCTTCTACTTGAGCAAGTTCTTTGGAGCGCTCTTTGACGTTTTCATTGGATATTTTCTGTAGATATTCAATGGAAAGGTACTTGACTTTGTGGGCATTTAGAATGCTTGGGTCTAAATCTTGTGGAATAGCGAGGTCAATTATGATTTTCTCTTGAGTTTCACCTTGCAACAAATGGGTGTATAATTCAGGAGTAATGATGATCCCTTCAGCTGCCGTACAGGTAATGAGCACATCAAAACCTCCTTGAAAGCTAGTAAGATCAGCTAGCGTATGCGCCGAACCTTTGAGTTCAAGTGCCAGTTTTTGTGCGTTAGAAAGGGTGCGGTTGAAAACGTCAAATTTTTTGAAGCCATGCTTTTTCAGAAAACGGCCCATGGTGGTGTTGGTGACACCTGCACCGACAATCAGGATCCTGGCGTCGAGCGGAATATTGAGTTGCTTTAGGTATTGATAGGCCAGTGAAACAACAGATACTGGTTTAGTCGAAATACTCGTTTCGGTGTACACCAATTTTGCTGTTTCAATCACTTTTTTCATGAGTAAGCGAATGAGTTCACCAGTCAATGAGAGCGAATGGCAAAATTCATAGGCCAAGCGCACTTGCGTAATGATTTCTCGTTCACCGATGATCATGGAGTCTATCGAGGAAGCAACAGACAAGGCGTGTTTAACAGCGCTTGTGCCGGAATAGGTCTCAGCTTTTCTAACGAATTCTTCAAGCTGAATAGGAACCAGTTTTGGATAGAGTTCTTGAAGTATGCGGGTTAAAAAAACAGTATCGAGATCTTGATCTTTGACAAAACTGATTTCAACTCGGTTGCAAGTAGACAAAAACATGAGTTCTTGAAGACCGAGTGAATTTTTGAGTTCATGGAGGACTATTGCTTGCGCTTCTTTTTCAAGGTGCAATAGACCAATCTTGTTGACATCAAGTTGGCGGTGCGTGAAGGCAATAATATGGAATTCTTGCAACAAAAGATCAAACTTTGACACAAAGCTACATGAACTCTTATTTTCTTTTGTCATTACAGTGTCATGAACGCTAATTTAGAATGTATTCAAATAGCCCGAAAAAGCTAACTTTGTGTGCAGATGCAAAGACCATACAAAGCCATATTATTTGACCTCGGAGGAGTGCTCATTGACATTGATTATCAAGCCACTGAACGCGCATTTATCAATTTAGGCGTTCATGATTTTGCGGCGCGTTACACCCAATTTGCACAAGAAGACTTATTTGACCTATTTGAGACGGGTCAGATTTCTCCGCAGCATTTTATCAATAAATTATTGCCGATTACAAAACCCGGAACATCTCCAAATCAAGTTTATGCCGCTTGGAACGAGATGTTGGGTCACTTTCCATCGGATAAAATCCAATTAATTATTGACCTTGCCAAGGAGCTGCCTATTTTCATGTTGAGTAACACCAATGCCATTCATTGGGACGTGGTTGTTCAGCGTTGGAAAAAAAGCAGTGAAATTCCTCTTGAAGAGTTGTTTGATCACATTTTTTTATCTCACGAGATCAAGCAACGAAAACCTCATCCAAGTACCTTTGATTGGGTCTTGGAGCAAATGAATATGAGTGCAGATGAGGTTTTATTTATTGATGATAGCCCACAACATGTGGAAGGTGCTAAAAAGGCAGGCTTGAAAGCAGTGCTGTACGAGCCAGGAAAAGCGCTAGCATCTTATTTTTCTTGACATATTTCGACAAGCAATCCGTTGGTACTTTTCGGATGTAGAAAGGCAATACGCTTGTTATCTGCACCATCTTTGGCAATTTCATGAATCAATACGAACCCTGCTTTTTGAAGTCTTTCAATCTCGGCAGCTATGTTTTCTACTTCAAAAGCCACGTGATGAAAACCCGGCCCATTTTTACTGAGGAACTTCGCAATTGGAGAGTCGGGGTTTGTTGCTTCTAGTAACTCAATTTTTGATTCGCCTACTTGAAAAAATGCAGTCATGACGCCTTCAGAAGCTACGCCTTCTTTCTTGTAGCAAATGGTATCTAAGAGTGCTTCAAAAACAGGGATGGACTCTTCTAAATTTTGTACGGCTATACCGAGGTGCTCAATGCGCTTCATGGGACGTCAATTTTGATGAATTTTTCAGTTTTATTGTCGTAGTTGATAAAATAAACCCCACTCACAAAATTGGTGCAATCTACTACATTATTAAAGCCTACTTTTAAAAGATTGCCGTAGGCGTCGTAAATTTCAAATTTTGTTTTGACGGCTTTGCCATTTGCTTTGAAATAGAGGTTCTGATGTACCTTTGCTGGACTGAAAGTCACAACTTGGACATTGGAAACAAAGCTGGCGCTTGGAGAAACCCTTGCCTTACCTGAATTATCAGTTTGACTCACTCTGACGGTATTTTTACCTGAATGCGGGCTTAGTTGAAAAACGTATTGATTTGTTCCTTTTTGTCCTTTACCTTTTACCTGCCCGACTTCCACCCATCGCCCCCATTTAAATTGTTCAATAGAGTAATCTAGTACGGCATTTTCATTCTGGGTCGTCCAGGTGAGCAGACCATCTTTTTGCGCTTTGATTTGGCTGCATTCAAAGGTGCTTTTGGGTAGTAAAACCTCAGGATTTATAAAGCGCGGTTCACAGCCAGACGCATGCTCTAGAACAACAAACACTTGTTCGCCTTTACGCAAGTGGAAAAGTTTAAAGTCGATTTCGAAGTGAGAGGTTTGAATTACCGCTGGAAGTATTTCACCATTGACTAAGACCTTCGATATACAAAAACCAAAACCATCCGGCATAGGTGGGTTATTGACAAGTAGGTTTTTATCTTGATAGGTTCCTTCAAGTGAAAGTAATTGCGTTTGCGCCAACGACTGAAACCCAAGCAATATAATTGAAAAAATGAAGTGTATTCTGAACAACATAAATTAATCCACTGATACAAAGATAGTAGGATTCAGTACCTTTCAATTAAATTTGTAGCATGACATACGATTACATCAAGGCCCTGCACCTCATTTTTATGGTAAGCTGGTTTGCTGGTTTGTTTTATATGGTTCGGCTTCTGATTTATTTTCGTGAAGCGGCAGACAAGTCAGTGGCAGAAAAAGAAATCTTACAGCCGCAGTTCATCATCATGATGCAAAGACTGTGGTGGATAATTACCACACCTGCTATGATTTTAACGGTAATATTCGGACTCTGGATGCTTTATTTAAACGCCGATTACTTGTTAAAAGCACCCTGGATGCATTTAAAACTTGGTTTTGTGGGGCTACTTTTGATTTATCACTTTTACACCCAAAAACTACTCAGATCATGTCAAAAAGGAATAATCAATTGGAGTTCAAATCATTTAAGAATTTGGAATGAAGTGGCCACTTTGTTTTTAGTGAGCATCGTTTTTCTCGTTGTTTTAAAAAATCAACTTTCTTGGATCAATGGGACCCTCGGTTTTTTTGGAGTTGGAATTCTATTGATGCTCGGCATCAAACTATACAAGAAATTGAGGAAAAGTAGCCTTTGATTGTTCAAAAATTACATTGTTTCTTTGGAAAGTTTACCTACCTTTGCAAAAATTTTTAGCAAACACGCTTAAACACTTCGTCTAATGCCGCAAATTGGTAAGCTTTCGTCCCTATTGCAAGTCATCGTTTTAGCTTTGTCTTTCACTGTTTTTCAAACAAGTGCTTATGCATCTGAAGAAAAAAGCTTCAATGTAAATGAAATGATCATGCATCACATTAAAGATGCACACGAGTGGCACATTACGGGTCCAGAGCACGGAGGTGTAAGTGTCTATCTGCCTGTTATTCTTCACGATAACGGCTTTAAAATTTTCAGCTCTAAATATTTTTATCACGGTAAAGAAACTGAGGTTAAGTTAAACGACAGCACTACCTACCATTACTTAGAAGGTGTCGGTCCTGCCAAAGGTTACGGCCTCTACCATGAAGAAATTTACAAATTGAATCGCGAAGGAAAGTTGCATTTTGAAGGCGATCATCCACACAACGCTACCCCAACAGATCTTTCTATTACCAAAAACGTAGCGTCGCTGATCATCGGTTCACTTTTGATTCTAGTCATTATGTTATCCGTAGCGCGTTTTTACCGTAAAAACGGTGCTGTTGCCCCAAAAGGGATCGCCAAATTTTTCGAACCAATCATCGTTATGGTTCGCGATGACATTGCCAAAGCAAACATCGATCACCACAAGTATCATAAATACGTACCTTACTTATTAACGATTTTCTTCTTTATTTGGATTAACAATATGCTTGGACTTATTCCGATTATTCCGGGAGGAGCCAACTTAACTGGAAATATTACAATTACTTTCTTCCTTGCATTTTGCACGTTGTTAGTTACTGTTTTTTCAGGAAACAAAAATTACTGGGGACATATCTTTTGGATGCCGGGTATTCCAGTAGCCATGAAAATATTCATGATTCCAATTGAATTAATTGGAATTATCACAAAGCCTTTTGCGCTTATGGTTCGTTTGTTCGCAAACATCACAGCGGGGCATATCATCGTATTAGCTTTAATCTCCATCATCTTTATCAACAAGAACTATGCGTGGGCAGGTTTATCTGTCCCAATGGCCTTGTTTATTTCGGTGCTTGAGATTTTAGTTGCGTTCCTACAAGGTTTCTTATTTGCAATGTTATCATCATTGTTCATAGGAGCTGCGGTTGAGGAAGCGCATCATTAAATAGTAACCTTTTAAATTATATACAATGGGAATCTTTGGTAGTATTGCAGCATTAGGAGCAGGGATCGCTGTTCTTGGAGCAGGTCTCGGAATCGGCCGTGTAGGTGGTTCTGCAGTAGAAGGTATTGCGCGCAACCCAGAGGCAGCAAGTAAAATTCAAACAGCGATGATCATCGCAGCGGCACTTATCGAAGGTGTTGCATTGTTTGGAGTTGTTGTTGCTCTTCTTGGTGCAAAAGCGTAATTAAAATCAAAAGGGAATCGCGACGGTTGGTCGTGATTTCCTTTTCATTAATTTAAAAAGTACAAAAATGGATTTAATATTACCTGACTTTGGTTTATTGATATGGACAGGCTTAGTTTTCAGCCTTTTGTTTATTTTGTTAGCAAAATTTGCATGGAAACCAATCCTTAATGCAGTCAATGCCCGTGAGCAAAAAATTTCAGAAGCATTAGCGTTAGCTGAAAAGACCAAAGCTGAAATGCAGGCGTTAAAGGCAGAAAACGACCAAATTCTTAAAACTGCGCGTGCCGATAGAGATCAAATACTCAAAGAGGCGAAGGAAGCAGCAACCGCTATGGTTGAAGAAGCTAAAACAAAAGCCAAAGACGAAGCTGCTAAAATTGTAGAATCTGCGCGTCAAAATATATCTAGCGAAAAAGCAGCGGCAATGGCTGAATTGAAAAACCATGTTGCTACACTTTCTTTGGAAATTGCTGAAAAAGTAATTCGCCAAGAGCTAAGTGCTGATGACAAACAAAAAGCACTTGCCGATCAGTTTGCTTCAGAAATCAAATTGAACTAGAACCATGAAATCAACCAAGTCAGCAGGCCGATACGCAAAAGCACTTCTTGAGTTAGCTTTAGACCAAAACAAAGTCGAGCTAATTGAGGCAGACATGCTTCAACTCATTAAGTTAGCTGATGAGTCACATGATTTCCATGTTTTTCTCAACTCTCCTTTAATTCAAATTGAGAAAAAAGAAGCAATCATTAAAGATATCTTTAAAGGCTTTAATGAGGTTTCACTCAATCTACTTGTTCTTGTAACAAAAAATGGTCGTGAGTCAGCAATGATTGAAATTGCTAAGCAATTTATTGCATTACTCATGGAGCATCGTGGAATTGTTCCAGTAACAATTGTTAGTGCTTCCAAATTGGAAGATAAAACAAAGGCAGAAATACTTGCAAAAATCCAAGGTGCTTTGAACGGCACGCCAGAGGTCACAGAGCAAATAGATCCATCCATCATTGGTGGTTTTATCATTCGTATCGGTGACCAACAAATAGATGCCTCTGTAGCGAATAAGTTACAACGCATGAAACAACAATTTGTATAATCGTCAATTGACAAAAAATAAGTAAAAATGGCAGATATTAAACCAGCAGAAGTTTCCGCAATTCTAAGAGAACAACTCTCAGGATTCCGCTCAGAAGCAGAATTACAAGAAGTTGGAACGGTACTTCAGGTAGGAGATGGTATTGCACGCATTTACGGAATGAATGGAGTGCAGTATGGTGAACTTATTGAATTTGATGGTGGAATGCAAGGAATTGCACTTAACCTCGAAGAAGATAACGTAGGAGCTGTATTGCTTGGTCGTTCTTCTGGTGTAAAAGAAGGTGATACCGTACGTCGTTTAGGTAAAATTGCCTCTGTAAAAGTAGGTGATGGAATGGTAGGCCGTGTAGTTGATACACTTGGTCAGCCAATCGACGGTAAAGGTCCTATTCAAGGTGAGTTGTATGAAATGCCAATCGAGCGCAAGGCGCCTGGTGTTATCTTCCGCCAGCCGGTAACTGAACCATTACAAACAGGTATCAAAGCAGTTGATGCCATGATTCCAATTGGTCGCGGACAACGTGAGTTGATCATCGGTGACCGCCAAACTGGTAAAACTACTGTTGCGATCGATGCAATTATCAATCAGCGCGAGTTTTACGACCGCGGTGAGCCAGTTTACTGTATCTATGTTGCTATTGGTCAGAAAGGATCAACGGTTGCAGGTATTGTTAAAAAATTAGAAGATGCCGGCGCAATGGCTTATACAACTGTAGTTGCTGCCAACGCATCTGATCCTGCTCCGATGCAGTTTTATGCGCCAATGACAGGTGCTGCCATCGGTGAGTACTTCCGTGACTGTGGTAAACCAGCGCTTATTGTTTATGATGATTTATCTAAGCAAGCTGTTGCATACCGCGAAGTATCTCTTTTACTTCGTCGTCCGCCAGGTCGCGAGGCATATCCAGGTGACGTTTTCTACCTTCACTCTCGTTTATTAGAGCGTGCAGCGAAAGTTATTGCCGACGATAACATTGCAAAGCAAATGAATGACCTTCCTGCTTCTTTGAAAGACAAAGTAAAAGGTGGTGGTTCACTAACGGCTCTTCCAATCATCGAAACACAAGCTGGTGACGTTTCTGCGTATATCCCGACCAACGTAATTTCGATTACGGATGGCCAGATCTTCCTTGAGTCTGACCTCTTCAACTCTGGTATTCGTCCAGCAATTAACGTAGGTATTTCTGTATCTCGCGTAGGTGGATCAGCTCAAATTAAGTCAATGAAAAAAGTGGCTGGTACATTAAAGCTCGACCAAGCTCAGTACCGTGAACTTGAGGCATTTGCTAAGTTTGGCTCTGACCTCGATGCTGCGACTAAATCAGTACTTGACAAAGGAGCACGTAACGTAGAAATCTTGAAACAACGCGAAGGTGACCCATACCCAGTAGAAAAGCAAATTGCTATCATCTATGCAGGAGTAAAAGGTCTAATGCAAGTTGTTCCGATCAATAAGGTCAAAGAATTTGAAAAAGACTATTTAACAGTCCTTGAAGCAAATAACGCAGATACTTTAGTTGCATTAAAAGCTGGGAAATTCACTGACGAAATTGAAGCAGTTTTGGCCAAAACAGCCAAAGAAGTTGCTGAGAAATTTGCATAATTACAGCCTCAAACTAGGATTCAATGGCTAATCTAAAAGAAATACGTAACCGCATCAGTTCAGTTGGTTCTACCATGCAGATTACCTCTGCGATGAAGATGGTATCCGCTGCTAAATTGAAGCGTGCGCAAGATGCGGTCACGCAGATGCGCCCTTATGCTGGTAAACTTCGTGAAATCCTTGAGAACCTCAGCGCTACACTTGATCTTTCTGAAAATGCTTACGCTGAACAGCGCGAGGTAAAGAAAGTCCTTATTGTCGGGATTACCTCAAACCGCGGTTTGTGTGGTGGTTTTAACAATAACATCATTAAAAGAGTTGGTGCACTAATTGCTCAAGACTACAGCGGCCAAGAGGTTTCAGTTTTATGTTTAGGTAAAAAAATCAAAGACGTTTATAAACGCACTGATCATTATTATCAGAATGACAGAATTGAAGCAATGGAAGATATTTACGCAGATCTTCGTTTTGATTTAGTGGCACAAGTTGCTGACGAAATCATGGCTCAGTTCCTCAATAAGTCATTTGACAAAGTGGTTATTGTCTATAACCGTTTTGTGAATGCAGCAGCTCAAATTGTAGAAACAGAACAATTTTTGCCAATCATTCCTTCCGCGAGTGAAACAGAGGCTGGTGATTACATTTTTGAACAACCAAAAATGGAAATCGTAGAAGATCTTTTGCCTAAAAGCATGAAATTGCAGCTTTACAAAGCCATCCGTGATTCTTTTGCTTCTGAACATGGCGCTCGTATGACCGCAATGCACAAAGCAACAGATAACGCTAAAGAATTACAAAAGAATTTGAAATTAAGCTATAACAAAGCGCGTCAGGCAGCTATTACCAACGAAATCCTCGAGATTGTTGGTGGTGCCGAAGCACTCAATGCTTAATT
The DNA here is from genome assembly GCA_964414045.1 of uncultured Lishizhenia sp. Classification (GTDB taxonomy): domain Bacteria; phylum Bacteroidota; class Bacteroidia; order Flavobacteriales_D; family Crocinitomicaceae; genus UBA952. The sequence continues at coordinate 14,104 of CAYPVA010000031.1, forward strand.
CAAAATTCATTTCATAAAAAAAGGCGACCAAACGGTCGCCTTTTTTTGTGGTCAATGTTTTTAAAGTGTGAACGGCATTAATCTTCAATTTGCCAGTTGAATCGAGTGGCCAAAACTTTGAAAATAAATGTACGGAGTTCTTCGGGTTGAAAAACTTGGAGTACGTCATCCATAAATGCTTGTAAAAGCAAAGATTTTGCAGCTTTCGTGCTGAGTCCACGTGCTTTTAAGTAAAACAAGGCATTTTCATCTAGTTGGCCTGTCGTTGAGCCGTGTGAGCACTTGACGTCGTCGGCATATATTTCTAATTCAGGTTTGGAGTTAACACTGCCATTTTCAGAAAGTAAAATATTGGCGTTACTTTGGAAAGCATTTGTTTTTTGTGCGTCTTGACGGACGAATACCTTACCGTTAAACACAGCCGTCGCATGGTCATCGATGAGGCCTTTATAGGTTTCAAAGGACTCACAATTTGGCACTTGGTGGTCAATGGTGGTGTAATTGGCAACGTGTTGGTTTGCATTTAGTAAATAGGCGCCATTGAGTTTGGTTTGGGCATGTTCACCTTGTACTTGAGCAGAGAGGTCATTGCGGATAAAAGAACCTTTTAAAGAAACGGTATTGATCTCAAAATTGGATTGTTTATCCTGAAAAATGCGTTCTTCATTGAAGTCAAA
>CAYPVA010000032.1:0-14561 GCA_964414045.1 uncultured Lishizhenia sp.
ATTCGAAGAAATCACCGAAACATCTGGCTTCAGTTATCAGTTGTTGACGGAGATTCATGAGAAATAAGCTTCTATTGTTGCATGCATGATTTTCAGTAGTACACTCTTTCTTTTATATTTCCTACCCGTTTTTCTTACGGTTTACTATTTAGTGGGAGTGCGCTACAAAAATTTCGTGCTGCTCATTGCGAGTATATTTTTCTATAGTTGGGGAGCGCCTAGATTTATTTTTGTGATTCTCGGAACCACGATTTTAGATTTCTATGTTGTCAAGATGATGGGAGAAACCCTAAATCAAGTCAAGCGAAAATTATTACTATTCCTATCCATTACTGCCAATATTGGCTTGTTGTTCTATTTTAAATACGCCAATTTTTTCATCGACAATATCAACATTGCGCTGTCTAGCCTTGATATTCAACCATTAAGCTGGACGCATTTAGTCTTACCGATTGGTATTTCTTTTTACACCTTTGAAACCATTACCTACGTCATAGATGTTTACCGAAAAGTACACCGACCACTGACTAACTTTTGGGATTATCAGTTGTATATCATCATGTTTCCTAAATTAATTGCAGGCCCAATTGTACGTTATATCGACATAGCAGATCAAATTAAAAACCGTTTCGTTTCAGACAACATCGATGCGCGCTTATCTGGATTTTACAGGTTTTCAATCGGCCTTGGAAAAAAAGTCATCATTGCCAATCAATTGGGGATTTTCGCAGACCAAATTTTTATGTCTGATTACACGCTTTTGGATAGTCGGCTGGCTTGGATTGCCATCATTGGTTTTGCTTTTCAGCTATACTTTGATTTTTCAGGCTATTCTGATATGGCCATTGGATTGGCCAAAATGCTCGGTTTTACATTTCCTGAAAACTTCAATAATCCCTACGTTTCGACGAGTATCACAGATTTTTGGAGAAGGTGGCATATTTCATTGGGTACTTGGATGAAGCATTACCTGTACATCCCACTCGGCGGAAATCAGGTTGACAAAAAAAGCCGACTCTATTTAAATCTTTGGATCGTATTCTTAGCCTCTGGTTTTTGGCATGGAGCTTCGTGGAATTTTATCATTTGGGGTGCCTATCACGGGCTCTTTCTTGTTCTTGAACGCATGTTTCTTTTGAATTGGCTTCAAAAAATTTACATGCCTTTTCGCGTGCTCATCACTTTTGTAATCGTTCTTGTAGGATGGGTATTTTTCAAGATGGATGCTTTCAAACCCGCCATTCAATTTATCCATCAGCTTTTCAGTTTTACCGTGCAAAAAAACGTTTACGTAGAAGCCGAATTTGTAGTCTACCTTTGCATTGCAGCTTTCTTTGCCTTTTTTACAATTTCCAATACTGGTAAATACATACACCAAGAGTTTTTCAAAGTCCAAACCTCTATTGGTTCACACATTGTGCTTTTTATCATGAGCGCACTTTTAATTTTTACTAGTTTGTGTTTGATTACCTCACTTGACTTCAATCCGTTTATTTATTTCAGATTTTAAATGGAAAAGCGCAACAACAGTCGGCTCAAGTATCTATTGCTATTTATCCTAATTGCAATGTTGTATCTTCCGTTTATACAGCAGTATTTCAAGCTAGTCGAAAAGGTTGAGTTAAATGGTGCCATTGTGCAAACCAAACCAAAAAAATTGACGCTCAAATCTTGGTTTGATGGTACTTACCAAGCTGAAAACGAAAAATACATCAATGAAAATTTTGGGTTTAGAAATCACCTCATCCGTTTACACAATCAATTTGCATTTTCAGTTTTCAAACGTGCCAAAGCTAATGGTGTCGTTGTAGGTAAAGAAAACTATTTATTCGAAATAGGTTATATCAATGCCTATTATGGCAAAGATTTTATTGGTACCGAGAAAATTACATCGAAAATTCAGCAACTTCGCTTTGTCCAAGACACCTTAAGTAAGCTCAATAAAAGCATCATCTTTGTAATTGCAGCCGGCAAAGGCTCGTACTATCCTGAATACTTCCCGGACAGATGCCATCAAAAAAAGGGCATCACAAATTATCAGGTTTATAAGCAGCAATTGCAAGCATATGACATCAATCATATAGACTTTAATGCCTTTTTCGTTAGCAATAAAAAGACTGCAAAATTTCCGCTTTATCCACAATACGGGATTCATTGGAGCCATTATGGGATGTTTTTAGCCGCTGACTCCATGATCAAATACATTGAAGGCATTCAAAAAATCGATATGCCAAACTTATATTACAAAGATGTCATCATTTCTCAGCCGAAAGAAACTGATTACGACATCGCCTCAGGCATGAATATTTTAAGTACTTTGAAATCCTTTGACATGGCTTATCCTAATGTGCTTTTGGAAAAAGATTTCGAAAAAACCAAACCGTCTGTACTCGTGGTAGCTGACAGCTTTTATTGGGGTATGTTCAATTTTGGCATTTCCAATGCGTTTAGTAAAAGTCATTTTTGGTATTACAACAGAGAGGTCTATCCAGATTCCTATGAACGCCCTTTACAAACAAACCAAGTAAACGTTACTGAAGAAATTAGAAAGCATGACGTCTTTATAATAATGGCAACTGAATCCAATTTAGTCGATGCCGGATGGGGTTTCATCGAAAAACTCTATCAACATTTCAAAAAATGATTCAATTTTGTTTCCATGTAAATGCAACAAATACTAGGGTTTCTTCGTCTTAACCTATTGTACTTTCCTTTTTTCATGAAAAAACTACTATTTCTCCTTATTCTTTTAGCTATCTCACCACTTTACTTTGGACAAAATGTCAAGGTCAGTGGGCGTTTGGTAGATACCAGTGGGACAGCCGCTATTAAAGAAGCCAGCATCATGGCAATTCGCTTGCGCGATTCCGTTTTACTCAAGTATACACGCAGTAATCAAAACGGCGAGTTTGTTTTACAAGATCTACCCATAGACTCTTTTCAAGTAGTCATTGAACACCGCAACTGGACGCCGCGCAGTGTTTACATCATGGCCTCTAAACAAAAAACAACCTTTGACTTACCAGATATCAGGCTTTTTCCTAAGATTCAAGAGGTCAAAGAAATTGTAGTGACCAAAAATCGAAATGCCATGTATTTCAATGGCGACACACTAGTTTTTGTAGCTGACTCTTTTAAGGTAGCTGAGAATGCCGTAGTAGAAGACTTACTTAAAAAGCTCCCAGGCATTAAAGTTGAAGATGATGGGTCCTTGACTTCACAAGGCAAAGAGATCAGTAAAGTACTTGTTGATGGCGATGAGTTTTTTGGCTCCGACCCTACCATTGCCACCAAAAACTTGGCTGCTAAAGGGGTAGAATCTGTTCAAGTTTACGAAAAGAAAAACGAGGATGCCGCCGCTGGCGAAGACGACAAAATTCAAGTGCTTGACCTCCGGCTCAAGGAAGAAGCCAAAAAGGGCTACTTCGGGAAGGCATCTGTTGCCACGGACTTCAATCAAGGAGCTGCAGAAAATGCATTTTATGAAAATGAAGTGCTCTTTAACAAATTCAATAAGTCGCAGAAAATTTCTGTCTTTATGTTGGCTTCCAATACGCCTAAATCTAGTCTTGGCTTTGGGGACATGAATAAATTTGGCCTAGATAATGAACTCAATGACAGTGGTCTGAATTTCTGGGATCGCGATTCAAGAGGAAACAAATCGGGCATCCCTCAAACCTTGAAAACCGGCGTTTATTATACCGATCGCGTGTCTAAGAAAGTAAAACTTGGTATGAACTATGCCTATTATCAAAGTGAGTTACAAGCAAATTCAAGTAGCCAGTCACAGTACTTTTTGGCCGATAGTTCTTACTACACCAAAGATTCCTCCAATAATCAATCATTGTCGACATCTCATCGACTCAATATGACCCTGAGCATCGATATCGATTCATTGACCAAGTTGGAAATCAAACCCAACCTACACATTGATGGTGGCGAGCAAAACAATACTTCAATTAACGACTTCAGAAACAATAGTTTCAATTCATATTTGCTGACAAACGTCAACAATAACTATGTATCTACCGGATTAACAAGCCGCTCCGAAGCTACCTTGCGAAGAAAATTTGGTAAACCAGACCGCGAACTAGAGGCCAAATATGTACTGAATTACAACCAAAATGCTTCTGAAGGTGGGCTCAAAACAAACACCACCAATCTTTTCTTAGATACAGTAATTAATCAGCAAAAAAACAATGAAAACGTTAGTTCTACGCACTATACTACCCTCACTTATTCTGAGCCACTTACCAAAGGCTTGACGCTCATTACAGAATATTTCCTTGAACTAGGTACTTCTGGTCAGAATCGCTATACCTATAATCAGGATCCATTGAGTGGTCAGTTTTCAGTAATGGATAGTCTTTTCACCAATGACTTTCAAAACGAGCGTTTACAACAACGTGGAACAGTCTTGCTCAACTACAATTACAAGAATCACCAATTTAAAGGTGGAATGGGCTATAGAAATATTCAAATTGCCAACTCGAACCAATTTACAGGTGTGGTTATCGATCAAGATATTTCTAATTTCTTGCCGACCTTCTCTTATCAGTTCAAGCCAAGCATGGCTAAAAGAATCAATATCAGGTACAATACGTATTCAGCGCCACCAAGTGCCAATGACTTACAGCCAGTAAGAGATAACACCAATCCAAACAGAATCCAAGAAGGTAACCCGGACCTCAAGCCAAACTACCAACATCAAATCAATTTCAACGGCAATGTATGGCAAGCCATGACGGGTCGTTATTTTTGGTCTGGCGGAACTGCTACCTTGACACAAAATGCCTTTGCCGACAGTACCAGTTTTGATGCTTTGGGTCGTACTTTATCCAAAACAGTTAATGTAGATGGCAATATGTTTGCAACGGTCTATGCCGGCGGTGGCTATCCAATCCTGAACAGAAAGCTCACTTTCGAGCCAAGTATGAATGCTTCTTATTTCAGAAATAACAACTTCATCAATAATCAGCTGAATACGACAAGTACCACAACGATCAGCGGTGCCTTCTCGATTGAGCTCAGTCTAGATAGCTTAGAGATGAGTATCGGAACAGATTACACCTATGTGAATCCTGTCACCACCTTAAATAGCTTTTCAAACCAACCCTACTCGACTCAAAATTATTTCATGAATGGCGATTGGCGCTTGCCTGCACATTTCCGTTTCAAATGGGAACTCAATTACACCTTGAACAGAGGTCGTGCAGCTGCATTTAACAGAGATTTCTTCATTGTTGACCTCGAGCTTCAAAAAGCTTTCTTGAACAATGAAAACCTCATCTTGGGCTTTTCGATCAATGACCTACTCAATCAAAATATCAACTTGCAAAGAACGGTTTCAAGCAACATGATTACCGACAACTACACGCGCATCATTTCGCGTTATTTCTTAGTGAGACTTACTTATAAATTCAATAACAACAAGACCCGTGAAGAAGATTTTCGCATGTGGCATTAGTGCCTTGTTGCTCAGCTTGCAAGCTTGGGCGCAAACAGAATATATTCACGCCGGTAAAATTACTTTTGAAAGGCGTACTAACCTCGAGAAGCGCTTTACCGATCAACGCATGAAGCGCTTTGTGACCGAAGAAAACAAAATTCGCATTGAACCCTTCTATTTGTATTTTAACGATACTGCATCCTTGTTTCAGGTTGCTGAAATGAATCAGCCTGAAGAAATGGCTTGGCTTACCACAAAAAATGCCTACGCTCAAAATTTAAAGGAGAGTCAGCAACTCATGATGCTCGCAGTGTTTGGTCAAAATGTGTACGTTCAGGACAGCCTCCCAGAGCGCACCTGGAAAATCACGGATAGCAAAAGATCAATTTGTGGATATGAATGTCGCAAAGCTATTTACCAAAAAAACGACAGCACGCGCCTTTATGCTTGGTATACACCGATGCTGACGCCATCTGTTGGCCCGGAAGGTTTTTGTGGCTTGCCCGGAACTATTTTAGGCCTCGCAACAGAGGATGGTGGTATTGTTTACTTTGCCAAAAAAATTGAACTCATCGAGCCCAAAAAAGAAGAGCTCATGCTGAATCCGGGCAAAAACAAAATATTCACGATCAATGAACTTCGGGCAAAAATTGAGAAAGAATATGGGTCTACGCCTTGGGGCAAGCGCCTCTTTGACGATATTTTCCGTTGGTTGTAACCAAACCTTTTGTCCTATTTTCTGTTTTGCTTGAATGAAAACACTCGCTACCTATACCGAGCTCATTGAAACCGCTTTAAGCGATTTTAACTTACCACCGCAACCTGCCCATCTATACGACCCGCTTCGTTATTTTCTGAATCTTGGTGGTAAAAGAATGCGCCCAATTCTAACGCTTTTGGCAACAGAAGCTTTTGGTAAACAAGCTAAAGATGGACTTCAAGCAGCGCTCGCTGTCGAGCTTTTTCATAACTTTTCCTTGATTCACGATGACATCATGGACGCTGCACCATTGCGCAGAGGACAGCAAACAGTACACGAAAAATGGAATACAAACATTGCGATCCTTTCAGGCGATGTTTTACTTGTGAAAGCCTATGAATGTCTGGCAGATTATCAACCTGCAACATTTAAAAAACTCTTTACTGTTTTTAACCAAACGGCTATTGAAGTTTGTGAAGGACAACAATACGACATGGATTTTGAACAGCGCAACGATGTTACCGAAGAGGCCTATATTGAAATGATCCGACTCAAAACCTCAGTATTGGTTGGTTGTGCTTTGGAACTCGGGGCTATTGTTGGTGGCGCTGACCACACTGCTGCGCAACAAATTTATCGTTTTGGAGAGCAACTTGGTTTGGCCTTTCAAATCCAAGATGACCTTCTCGATTTGTTCGGAACAGAGGCGCAGGTTGGAAAGCAAATTGGTGGGGATGTGCTAGCGAATAAAAAAACATTACTTTCCATAGCAGCCAAAAGCCTGGCAAATGAGTCAGAAAGAGCAATTCTTGATGAAATTGCTCAGATTCAAGATGACGCAGATAAAATTGCCAAGACTCAAAAATTATACCTTGATTTAGGTGCGAAATCATTTTGCGAAGCCAAGATGAACGCCTTCCATCAAGAGGCACTCAATGCCCTTGATCAAATTGAAAGTCAGCACTCTAAAGTAGCTTTTTATGACCTCGCAGATTTTTTATTGAATAGAGCTCATTAAAAAGCATTTTGTAGCATTTTCCTTATATTTGTGGGAATCTAAATTATCAACAATGAAAAAACTGTACTTTTCTTTTCTTGCCTTGACGGCAGCCGGTACTTTTCATGCGCAAGTGAAAAGCATCAACGCACCGCGTCTAGAGAAAAAAGCTTCTTACGAAGTAGGCTCTAGCGTTGCGCACAAACCTTCAGCAGATGCGAAGGCAACTACAATTTGGTCTGATGACTTCTCAACTGCCGCTAACTGGGCAATTGCGAGCACAGGTTCAAACCCTGAGCAATGGCATATCATCAATACGCCAAACTCAATTCCGGTAAGTGCATTGAGCCCATTTGCTGCTCCTACAGCTGCAAACGGTTTCTTGTTTGTCAACTCTGACGCGAACAACACAGGTGACCAAGACGGAACACCTATCATCACAACCGCAACAACCGTCAATGCCATTGACTGTTCTGCGCACAGTGTGGTAAAAGTTAAATACAACCACAACTTCCGTTGGTGGCATGACACACGTGGTATCCGTGTATCTGGTGACAACGGTGCAACTTGGACAGAATTTTTAATTTCTGACGAAACAGATTATTTTACACCAAACCAAAACTCTGCTAACCCTGAAGTTACAGTAATCGATATCTCTTCTATTGCTGCAGGTCAGTCTCAAGTGAAAATTCAGTTTTACTACAACGACAACGACTACTGGGGATGGTACTGGGCGGTTGACGACGTAGAACTTTATGTACCTGAAGCTAACGACGTTAAATTGAACGGTGTTCTTTGGGGTTCTACTGGTTTTTGGGCTGAGCGTTTGGCTTACTACCAAGTTCCACAATCTCAAGTAACTGAAGTTGAATTCTCTGGTTTAGTAGAGAACATCGGTGCACAAAACCAAACAGATGCGGTTTTCACTGCAACGACAGGTACATACACAGGTACATCAGCTGCTACTCCGATCGCAGTAGGGCAAATTGATACGCTTGACTGTGCTACTTCATTCACACCAGGTTCTTCTATCGCTAACCACGCTTTATCTGCAAACGTTGCACTTGGTGTAACTGATGGTGACCCAAGCAACAACGCCTTGAATAACTTCGCTACAATTGCTGTAAATCCTTACGTTTATTCCCGTGATAACGGTACTGCAACGAACGGTTCATTCAACAGTGGTATGGGCTTCGAGGTAGGTAATATCTTTGATATCTTCTCTAACGTTTCTATCGGTGGTGGTTCTGTATACATCAACGGTGCTGCTGAGCCAGGAGCAGAAATCTATCTGAAATTGTATTCTATCGATCCTGCAACCGGAGATTTCCTTTATGTTGACGAAACTGGTCCATACGTATTGCAAAACGCAGACCTAGATGCAGAAGTAACACTTTCTTTCTTAGGTGGTAGCTATCCGTTAAACGCTGGTGAGGCTTACTTACTAGTTGCTGGTTCAAATGGTGATGGTGGCGCAACAAATGACTTAGTTGTTGGTACAGCTGGTCCTGCACCAGTGCAAACTTGCTACTACTACGACATGACCGACCTTACTTGGTACTACACAACTTCACAGCCAATGGTACGCATGAACTTCGACCCTGCCTTAGGTATGAATGAAGAAGTTGCGAGCTTTGGTCTTGAAGTAGCTCCTAACCCAGCTGCAGATGCCACTAACGTAACTTTCACAGTTAAAAACACAACTGATGCTGTTATCAACGTGATTGACATGGCTGGTAAAGTTGTGGCTACACAAACTTTGGCTGGTATCAACGGTACACAAAACGTTGCTATCAACACAAGCGCATTAAACAACGGTATGTACACTGTAAGCGTTAATGCTAACGGTACAATCGTTACTAAAAAATTAGCGATCCGCAAATAAGCAAATTTGTTATCGAAATTGAAAAGGGAGCTCTAGGGCTCCCTTTTTTGATGATCGTAAACTCAAATTTTCTATCGCAGACTAAAAGCCAAAACGGCATCTAAAAATTCTTCGGGAGCTTCAGCATGCACCCAGTGCCCTGCATTGGAGATAGACACGAGTTGCATATCCGGATATTGTTCTTCCATTGAGCTGATATCTGCATCCAATATATAATTTGAAAGCAAGCCACGAATAAACAAGGTTGGTGTAAAGGACTCAAAAGCAGGCAATGCTTTTAATATCTCGGGCATACTTGCTTCTAACACAGGGAAATTCACCCTCCAAGCTAATTTTCCTTTGTCTTCCCAATACAGATTTTTTAACAAAAATTGCCTGACACCTTCTGATTCAATGAATGACTTTAAAATGGCTTCAGCTTGGCTTCTGGCTGTCATTGTACTGAGGTCTATGGCGTGGATTGCGGCCAAAATATGCTCGTGATGTGGAGCATATGCTTTGATACCCATATCAACAACAATGAGTTTTTCAAGAGAATTAGGGTACGTGCCATCGTAATGCATGGCTAATTTTCCACCCATAGAATGCCCAAGTAAAATCGGGTTATTTATTTTTAAATCAAGAAATAACTCGTGAAGGTCTTCTACCATCAGTGCATAACTGAACTCATCAGACCAATCAGAATGCCCATGATTTCGGAGGTCGACAAGCGTTACTTGAAAATATTCGGCCAATTTTTTGGCATGTGTTTGCCAATTATCAGAAAAGCCAAAAAGCCCATGTAAAATAACCATCGGCTTGCCTTCACCTAATTGTTTATAGGATAATTTCATTGGATGGTTTGAGGTGTTCCAATACTCCGAACTGTAAATTGCTTCTCATTGATTTGAGAGAGTACTCGGACCATTTGTTCAGGAGCAATTTTTTGGCGGTCATAGAATACCTTAATGGTTTGCTCTTCAAGACTGTCAATATAGGTCACGTCTACGCGATCCACAGCGCAAGTTTCTTTGAGTGCTTTGCGGATACTCGCACCGCAACCCATTTGGCAAACCATCCCTTTCACCCCAAGATCAACGGTGGTATTAGCCTTAACTGGCTGACACACTTTTGCGTCCGTTTTGTCTTGTTTAACCGTTTTTTGGGCATCGCAAGACCACAAGGTCAATGCTAAAAAGAATGGAATGACATATTTCATCTGACAAAATTAATCTAGTTCTTGAATAAGTTCAAGTGAATGTGTAGATTTGTTCAAACTTGAAATCATGAAAAAACTATTTTTTATCGCAATGGGAGCGTTCTTCATCGGCGCTAGCACACTTAGCTCTTGTAGCAAATATACGGAAGGTCCAGGCTTTGCTTTGTCTTCAAAAACTTCACGTCTAGCAGGTTCTTGGGAACTTTCATCTAAAACATTAAACGGCGTGAATGTCATTGTAACCGGATACTCTGAGCATTTGACCATTGAAAAGGACGGATCATTTACTGACACTGCAAAACTCACTTATCCAAATGGCACTTCCATTTCTGGACCAGTATCTGGGTCATGGAGTTTTTCAGAGGATAAACTTCAAGTTATCTTTGATGCCAATGCTACAAACAATTCATTTACGCTCAACGGAAATAACACTTGGAATATCATCAAATTGGCCAAAGACGAAATCAAATTTGAAAAAATTAGCAACAATAGCGTAACTGCCATGACTTACGTCCCTAAAAACTAAAAGCAAATGAAACGTTTACTTTTCACATTTTCATTGGTAGCTCTTGGATTGAGTGCCTGTTCGAAATTCTCAGAAGGGCCCAGCTTTTCTTTGCAAACTAAGAAAGCGCGGTTGTGCAATGACTGGAAACTCGCAGATTACGTACTCAATGGCAATAACATCTTTGATGCGGCCATAACGTCAAAAATGAGCATCGACAAAGATGGTACCTATTCAACGTCTAACTTTAGCAATGAGCTCGGACAAATCCAAGGAACATATAGCCATGGTACCTGGAAATTTGGAGGGGATTCTACGATTCTTTATATGTACGAGGACACCACAACAATCAATCCTGTACATGAATATACCGTCAAAGAATTGCGCAGCAAACGCATGGTTCTAGAAGAAGAGGTATTTCAAACTGGAGACGTTCATCGCGTTACTTTCATCCAGCAATAAACACACTATAACCAACAAAAAAATGCCTTTCGATGAAAGGCATTTTTTTTGTTCTAACTTATTGTCAGTCTAGACAAATTTAGGATCGGTTTCCATAATATGGCCACAAGCTTTACAAGTTCTTAGGTCTTTAGATCCGTAGAACTCTTTGAAGCGAGGCAGGAAATCTTTTTCGATATTCTCTAATGGAAAGCGATAGGTGTGTAAATGATGGTTGCACTTTTCACAGAACCACATGAGACCATCTTGAAGATTGGTGCCCGTACGGACACGCTCTATCACCAAACCAATTGTATTTGCCCCTCTGGCAGGTGAATGCGGTGTGTTGGCTGGCAACAAAAACATTTCGCCTTCCTTGACAATGATGTCTTTGGCTTTTCCTTCATGCTGTATGCGCACCGTAACATCTCCCTCTAGCTGATAAAATAGTTCTTCGCTCTCATTATAGTGGTAATCTTTACGGGCATTTGGGCCTGCTACAACCATTACAATGAAATCTCCGGCCTCTTTGTACAAGTTTTTATTAGAAACAGGTGGCTTGAGGAGGTCTCGATTTTCATCGATCCATTTTTGAAGATTGAAAGGTGCCAACATAAGCGTTAGTTTAGGCGTTAAGAATTCCTCTTGAAATGACGATTTTTTGTACTTCAGAAGTTCCTTCGTAAATCTGGGTGATTTTTGCATCGCGCATCATGCGTTCAACATGATATTCTTTAACAAAACCGTATCCTCCGTGAATTTGGACAGCTTCAACAGTTTGTTCCATGGCAACTTTAGAAGCATAAAGCTTCGCCATTGCACCAGATTGATCATAATTGCGGCCTGCATCTTTGTCTTGTGCAGCTTTGTAAACCAGCAAACGTGCAGCTTCAATTTCAGTAGCCATGTCGGCTAGTTTAAAAGAAATTGCCTGATGCTTGTATATTTCTTTACCAAATGCCTGGCGCTCCTTGGAATAAGCGGTAGCCAATTCAAATGCTCCTGCGGCAATACCTAAAGCCTGAGAGGCAATTCCAATGCGCCCACCAGAAAGGGTTTTCATGGCAAACTTAAAGCCAAAACCATCTTCACCAATGCGATTTTCTTTCGGCACCTTGACATCATTGAATAACAATGTATGTGTATCGCTACCACGGATACCCATTTTATCTTCTTTAGCACCGACTACAAAACCTTCCATACCGCGTTCTACGATAAGGGCATTAATGCCTTTGTGTCCTAACTCTGGATTTGTTTGTGCAATGACGAGGTATATTGAAGCCGAAGAACCATTGGTAATCCAGTTTTTAGTACCATTGAGTAAGTAATGGTCTCCCATGTCTACTGCGGTGGTGCGTTGTGATGTAGCATCTGAGCCTGCTTCAGGTTCAGATAAACAGAAAGCACCGATTTTTTCTCCTTTTGCAAGTGGAACGAGGTATTTTTGTTTTTGTTCTTCTGTTCCGAAATGTTCAAGCCCCCAACAAACTAAAGAGTTGTTAACAGACATACAAACTGAAGCAGAGGCATCTACTTTAGAAATTTCTTCCATGGCGAGCACATACGAAAGCGTATCCATGCCACTACCGCCGTATTTTGGGTCAACCATCATACCCATGAAGCCAAGCTCTCCGAGTTGCTTGATTTCCTCGGCAGGGAATTTCTGTAGGTTATCTCTTTCAATCACGCCAGGTTTCAGGACGTTTTGCGCAAAATCGCGGGCGGCTTCCTTAACGGCTAGATGTTCTTCGGTGAGTTCAAAATTCATGTTGACTGATTTATAATTTTAATTTTGACAAAAATAAACGAATTCCCCTATTCTTGAAAGCAAATGACACGAATAAAATGCAGCTGCTAGGCCTGATGTCCGGAACATCCCTGGATGGGCTAGATATCGCGCAGGTTACATTTGAATTTAACACAGATCAACAACCTGTTTTTCAAATTATTAACGCTTTTACTTACACCTATCCAGCTGAACTTTTGTCTCTGCTCAAAATGGCTACCACGCTTTCTGGAGCAGCCCTTTTTCAATTACACCACGAACTCGGATTGTTTTATGCGCAATGCGTCGGATCGTTCTGTCATACCTTTGAAATTGACAAACATCAAATTACCGCTATTGCAGCCCACGGACAAACAATTTTTCACCAACCAGAACAAGGATATACTGTCCAAATTGGTTGCGGTGTCACATTAAATTACCATACTCAAATACCCGTAATCAATGATTTCAGAACGCTCGATGTGGTAGCTGGCGGGCAGGGTGCGCCGTTGGTGCCCATTGGCGATGCCTTACTATTTAGTGACCAAGCTGATGGATTTCTAAATCTCGGGGGATTCGCCAATGTTTCTTGTCAAAAAAATGGGACACATGTGGCATTTGACATCGCGCCAGCCAATTTACCGCTCAATCTCTGGATGCGCGAAATTGGGCATGAATTTGATGAAAATGGAAATTTGGCCAGAACTGGAAAAGTGAATACCCGCATTCTTGAAAAACTTTTGGCACTTCCATATTTTGCGCAAACCGGGCCAAAATCTTTAGGAACAGAATGGATGCAAGCGCATTACCTTCCCATCTTTGAAGATCTATCATTGGCAGATAAACTCCGAACACATATTGAATTACTCAGCATTGTCACGGCACAAGATTTTCATCTGCTAGGGCTTCAAAAAGTGCTCGTAACAGGAGGTGGTGCCTTTAATGCATACCTCATGGAAAATATAGCCGCTCAATTTAACGGTGACCTTATTACCCCCGACGAAAAAACAATTGCATTTAAAGAAGCGTTGATTTTTGCATTTTTAGGGGCCAGATTTATTCGCAATGAAGCCACTACAATCGCTAGCGTCACCGGCGCGACACATGCCCTTTGCACAGGCACCTTACATGATTACCAAAGAAAACTCGATAGAAAGTAAATATTGGTAATTTTGCCTAGCTCATTAACATCAAATCAATAACATGAAAGAACTACTCTCCAAATTTGAAAATAAAAGACCCGAAATCGTATTTGAATGGAAAGACCCAGAAACCGAAGCTGAAGGCTGGGTAGTGATCAATTCATTGCGCGGAGGTGCTGCCGGTGGCGGTACCCGCATGCGTGTAGGGCTCGATAAAAGAGAAGTAGAGTCTTTAGCAAAAACCATGGAGGTAAAGTTTACCGTGGCTGGCCCAGCAATCGGTGGCGCTAAATCTGGTATCAACTTTGACCCCAAAGATCCGCGTAAAAAAGAGGTGCTGAAGCGCTGGTTTACTGCTGTTTCTCCCCTACTTAAAACATACTATGGAACCGGCGGAGACCTCAACGTAGACGAAATCCATGAGGTGATCCCAATGACCGAAGACTGCGGCGTTTGGCATCCACAAGAAGGCGTTTTCA
>CAYPVA010000033.1:0-14523 GCA_964414045.1 uncultured Lishizhenia sp.
AAAATGCTTGAATAAATGAAGCACTCTCTTTGGCTAATACGAGGTCACAGGCCAATGCTATATTTGCCCCGGCTCCTGCTGCAACGCCGTTAACCGCCGCAATGACGGGTTTTTCAAGTGCCCTGATTTTTAAGATAATTGGATTATAATGTTTGGCTACAATTTCTTGAAGTGCAGGTCCTTGGGGGTCGGTTGCTTCGGCGAGGTCTTGTCCGGCGCAAAATGCTTTTCCTTCACCGGTGAGTACCACCACTCTTACTTGCTCGTCAGCGGCACAACCATCCAATGCTGCTTGTAGCTCAAGTGCCATTTCTTTGTTGAAAGAATTGAAAACTTGTGGCCTATTGAAAGTGAGCGTACATATGCCGTTTTCGAGTGTTTGATTTAATGTTGACATGTCTGTTATTTTTGATAGCGATGGAGCAAAGCCTGAGCACGCTCCTTCATAATTTTTCTTAATTCAAGGGGTTCTAAAACTTCTACCTCGCCAGCATAACCGAGTAAATTTCTGATGAATTCTTCGGAAATTAATATGCATAATTCAAAGTAATGAAATTGCGCTTCTTCTTTTATAAATTGTTGAGAACTATGTAAAGGCTGAGAGGCAATGTATCTTGCCGCAACAGGTTCAGCTTTAAGTATAATTTTTTTTGGTTGACCTTTATAGGCTGTAATCCCAACGGCATTCTGAAAGTATTGGGCGGCGTCAAAATCTGTAGGAATTTCGGCCACTTCTTCTAGTAATTGAAGGTCGCTCATGCGGTCTAGCGCAAAAGTGAGGATGTCTTGTTTTTGTTGTTCAAAGCAAATGAGGTACCAGCGATTGCGGTATTCTTTAAGGAACAACGGACTAACCTTCCTAGGTTTTGAAATCTGTTGCTGAAAGGAGGTGTATAAAAACCATACGCGTTTTTTGGAACGTATGGCTTCTAGTAAGGTAGGTAAATAGTCGTTGCCACCACTGGAAAACGCCGCTTCAAATTGGATGTACTTTGAAATCTCTTGGCTTTCGTCTGTGTCTCCGACAGCAACGCGGTCAACTATTTTGTCGATGGCTGAACCGAATTGTTGAAAGAATGGCACTTCTCGAAATTGCTGTAAAGTCGATACGGCAAAGCGAATAGAGGATAGTTCGTCTTCAGAAAGCGGCACGTCGTTAATACTGAATTGCGGATCTTCATAGAAATAACCGCCATTTTTTTTGCTGTAACGAATAGGAGCATCATGCTCCATTTTCATATTGAATAGGTCCTTTTCAATCGTTGAAGCACAAATATGAGCCCCAGATTCTGATCCAAAAAGCGCTTCCTCGCACGCAGAACGGAGTTCTTCTTTGGAAGGAAAACTCTTGTATTTGTTGCGCAACATCCTGTCGATGATGCGGTAACGAATCAGCGCATTTTTTATATGAGGCATTAGTTGAGTTCAGCCTTTTGTTGGTATCCAAATAATTCAAAAAACTTGATGGCTTTGACCACTTCATATGGGACATCCTCTTCCCAACTTTGCGCATTGGCTTTGATTTTACTCAACACATCGTCTGAAAGGATGTGAAGTAGGGAAGGGTCGTATTCTTGTAGTGCCGTGATTTTATCATTGGCTTGCATATAATTGAGCAAGCCAATCATGTTTTCAGGAAGTTTGATATTGCCAAGGTGGTATAAACTGCCATCCTCCACATTCAGTGCAGGATAGATATATAACTTGACATTATGACCGAAGCCACGCCCGAATGCTTCGAGAAGCCCGCCTGGCAGGTTGTCGTAATATTTTTCATCAAAAATGATGTGCAGGTTGTAGATACCCATGATTACACCCACCAAATTTCCTCTTGCGATGGAAGATAGGTACTCAAGCATTTTGTAGTGCTTGAGGTAATTAGATACCATGACTGTATAGCCTAAAGAACCCAATAATTCGGCGCGATCAAGGAAATCTTTGTCTGAGATTTTACCGTCGGCGGTGAGGTCTTTGAGTGTGAGTTCAAAAACTACTTCGAGGTTTTCAGGCTTGACTCGCTTCTCTTTGGCAAAAGCTGCGCGTGCCCGTTCAATCATGTCGATATGTACCTTCGTGACGGGTCTGAAACGGCCGCGCATCAACAAAATGTTCTTCTTGTAAAGTGCAGTTGAAGGTTGTAAGACATTTTTAGCGAGGTCAAACATCGTGGCATTAGTGATGCCGCGACGCACCAAATTGAGTGCGATGATTCGGTTGTCCATGTTTTCGAAGTCAGGGCCCGAGATGCGCAACATGTCGATTTCCATGCGATCAGGTGGCAGTCGGTGCACGATGCTATCGATGAAGCTGTCGATGTCTCCGGACTGAAAATAACAGGCGTAAATGAGGTTGACGCCCAAAATACCGAGTGCTTCTTGTTGGGCTTTATGGCTGTTGTCGTGCATTTTGATGTGCAAAATGACGTCGTTGGGTTTTTTATTGAGACCAAGTTGAAAACGCAGCCCAACCCAACCCTGACCTTGATTGGTCTTGTGATAATTCAATGATTCTACTGTATTGCAAAAAGCAAAAAAGCGTGCATCGCGATTCTTGACGGGCAATATATCTTGAAGTTTCTTGAATTCTGTTTGTAGCATGGTCACCAAGCGTTCTTCACATACGTAGCGAATGGTTTCGCCGTACATGGAATCAGAAACCTTCATGTCATAGGCAGATTGCGTGTAAGCGATAGTCCCGGAGCTTCCGCCAGCTTTGAAAAAATTAGCAGCAACTTCTTGCCCTGCTCCAATTTCTGCAAAACAGCCATAGATGTCTGGCGTTAAGTTGATTTTTAACGCTTTGTCTTCGGTGGTAAGTCTGTTGGCACTCATGTTAGTGTGGATCTTTGAAATTAGGATTGGAGGTAAAAGAGTTGTCTGTCAAGGTAAGTAAGAATTTTTTAAGCAAATATTTTTCTTGAGCACTGAGTTGTACTCCACCTTGATTGGCAAATTCGATGAGCGGATCAATGGTTGGCGAGAGGTGTACGCCTGAAGAATAATGTTCAATGACTTCATCTAAGGTTTGAAAACGGCCGTCGTGCATGTAGGGCGCCGTGAGGGCAATGTTGCGCAGCGTCGGCACTTTGAATTTACCGTAGTCTTCAGGATTATTGGTTACAGCTCCTCGGCCAAGGTCGGTAAAGTTGGCATCTAGGCCATTGTTGCTATACTTTTTGACGCGCATGAGCGGGCCGTTATGACAGTGAAAGCAATCGGCACCGTTCAAACTTTTGAAAAGGTCATAACCTGCCCATTCTTCGACGTCGACTTGTTGGAGTAATGCTTGCTCTTGATTATTCAAAGGCATTCCGTTTTCGTATTTATACATGACGTCATACTTTGACGAGGCTGATACCATAGTTCGTATAAATTGTGCCATTGCCTTGGCGGCTTTTAAGGAGTCGATGCCTGGTTCGCCAAATGCTTTGAAAAAACGGTTTCGGTAGTCGATATCTAGGTTGAGTTTATAAATGGCATCTGGCCAGCTTTGATGCAGCTCTATTGGGTTTACAACAGGCTCTAGGATTTGTTTTTCTAGGGTACTAGCTCTCCCATCCCAAAAAAAGAAGTTGTCCCAACCTAAATTGATCAAAGCCATCGAATTTCTGGTTCCGGCAATGCCGTCTATGCCGGTAGAATATTTGTTGGGGTCGGAAAAACCATGTTGAGGAAGGTGACATGAGGCACAACTCATGGAATCGTTGCCGCTAAGTCTTTTTTCGTAAAACAACCAGCGGCCCAATTCAACTCCTTCTTGTGTCATTGGGTTGTCTGCCGGAATAACCATATCGGGGAAGTGATTTGGGATTTCCAGAAAATAAGGACTTGGTTGAAAGGTGGTTTGATCTTTCTTGCAAGCACTTAATAGCACTAAGCCGATGAGTATGAAAGTCAATCTGAACATCAGTATGGGCTAATGGCGTTTTTGAAGTTGGTGATTACTTTTTGTGTCAGTACTTCTTGGCCAGCAGCGGTGTGTGTGAGGTTTTCAGTGTTCAGGTGGATAGCTGAAGAGCCAGCGCCGAGAAATGCAAGTAAATCCAGTTTAAGTTTGAATTGTTTGGTATTTCCGGCTAATGTCTGCCAATTAACGTTGTCAAATTGTAAATATTGTAAGTATGGATCAGTGCCAATATGAAAACTAAAAGAGAGATCCGTATTGGTAAGGCCGTCTGGTATGGTGTCGACTTTTCCTTCTACGTTCATAAAAATATAGCCAGGATTCCAGCCCCAGTGCATAGGGCCAGCATTGCTAATGTTTAGTGGGCTTTCATTCGGGAATGCGCTTGGATCTAGGTGATTCAATGAAGCATCCACACCTAAAACAGCCGTAAGGGTGGTGTAGGTTTTGTAATCACCTTCTTTTTTAAAGAGCAATGAACCATTTTCGCGATAATCGAATAATGCAGCTTGATGCAAGCTAGAATCGCCGTTGGCAAAAAGGGTAAAATAACATTTGAGCTCTGTAAATTTAACTTTGAATCCTTCAGGAGTAGTGTAAATGGAGTCCATGTAGAAAGTCTCGTTGCCAAAAATAGGCTGAAGATCAAGCTGAACATATGCTTTTTGAGGCGTTGGGGTGTCGTCTCCGCAGGCACTGAAAATTAGCCCGATCATTGTAGCAAAAAATATAGCTCTCATCTAACAAAAATACGTCAAAACGCTCAAATTGTTCTTAATTTTAGGAATTCTTCCTTCGAAAATACATTGATGCCTCAAACCACCCCAAAAGCCCTGCAAGTTTATGCTGCTTCTGCAGGAAGCGGAAAAACGCATCGACTTGTCTTAGAGTACCTTAAAATCCTACTTGACGACGCTGCCTACCGCACTAAATTTCGTTCTATTGTGGCCATGACCTTTACTAATAAGGCTGCTAATGAAATGAAGGAGAGGATCTTACAAACTTTAAGTGGTTTGGCTTATCCGCACCTGGCTGATCGCAAGGCAAAGGCCTTAGCCAAAGGTTTACTCGAAGAAACCAAATTAACTGAAACCCAATTACAACAAAGAGCACTGGGTGCGCTTCAAGGCATATTGCATCACTACGAAGATTTCAATATATCCACCATCGACAAATTCAACCTGAGGTTAATCAGGTCATTTAGTCGTGACCTCGATATTTCAGCTGATTTTGAGGTAGTCATGAATGAAAAACTGATCATGGAAGAAGTGGTCGACCTCATGATTTCTCAACTGGGGCAACCCGATGCTGCTGAGCTCAGTGATTGGATGCTTTCTTACGCACGGACCAAAATAAGTGAAGGAGAATCTTGGGATTTCAAAAAATCATTGTTGCAATTTGCCGAAATTCTCAGCAAAGAACGCAATGTAAAGGAAGTCGAACAATTATTGCAGACCAACTATTCCAAAGAAAATTACCAGCAAATCAAAGACGAAGCTGCACAAGTTAAAAGTAGTTTCATCGCTCAATGCAAAGCAGTATATATGCCATTGGCGCCTTATATTGCTACGCACTTCAAGAACAAAACTGATATTCAGCGTTTTGAAGCGCTTGATACCGATCCAAATTGGGGTCTTGGCAAGAAAACGGGGCCTTTTTACAATGCCAAGACGCTAGCTGCGCTCGATGAAAACAAATGGAACCTACCCGAGCAGATCAACGAGGCCCTGCTGAATTTGTCTCCTGCGTTTGAGCAAGCTTTTGCTGCGCATGCCGTACTTGAGGTACGCCGCAAAAACTTTTTCAACCTGGCACTACTCCAATATGTCGCGCAGCAAACAAAGGCGCTCATGGCCGCGCAGCAACAAATCAGGATTTCTGAATTTAACCAGCTCATCAGTCAGCTCGTGCGTGGCGAACAAGCACCTTATATTTACGAGAGACTCGGCATTCGTTACGAGCACTTCTTGCTCGATGAATTTCAAGATACGTCGCGCTTACAATGGATCAACTTGATACCACTCGTTTTAGAAGCCATAGCTTATGAAAGACCCAATCTCATCGTAGGAGATGCCAAACAAAGTATTTACCGTTTCAACAATGGTTTAGCAGAACAATTTGTCGCGCTACCCAGCCTGTACAATCCGGAAAACGACGCACACATGGCTCAAATGAGCCAGCGCTTTGAATCGAGTGGTCTTAAAAAAAGCCTCGATGAAAATTACCGTTCGGCTATTGAAATTGTCGAATTCAACAATGTCCTTTTTTCGGTTTTAGCTAAAAATCTACCCAGCCAACAAGCGGCATTCTATGCCGACCTTCAACAAAATCCTCAAGCAAATAAAAGCGGTTATATCTATATAGAATCTTTGGTGAATGAATTGCCCTCTGAGCTGCTTCACGAAAAAATATTGAATACAATCAAGGACGTAATTGAGGATCAATTTAGACCTTGCGATATCTGTATTCTGACAGAAACCAATAAGCAAGGTAATGAGCTTGCTATCGCGCTCAACAATGCCGGATATCAAGTTGTTTCACAAGATTCTTTATTGATTTACCACCATCCTACGGTTCAGTTGTTTCTACTTTACTTAAAGAAACGGGCGCGTCCGTCCAATCCAACATTAGGAAAACGCTTTGCCGAAGCCTATTTGCAGTTTAAAGGTAATTTTGACGTTGCCAAGTATCTCTCTTATTTTGAGCAGGTTGAAAAAGAGGGTAAGAAATACCGTTTTTTTAATGAAAACCGATTTTATGTCGATCATTTTGGTTCGGAGGAAACCGTGTTTATGCCTTTTGAGCACCTCTACGATTTGCTTCAAAAAGTAGCGCAAGTTATTGGTCTGGATGATAGCCAAGATCCATATCTCCACCACTTTTTTGACATCGCATTCCAGTACCAACTCAATCGAAATGCGGAGTTGCTTCCTTTTCTGGAATACATGGAGCAAAGCAAAGACAAACTGGCTTTACAAATGCCAGAGTCAACCGAAGCGATACGCATCATGACCATTCACAAAGCAAAAGGATTGGAATTTCCTGTGGTGCTGATCCCAAGTCTTGATTTCGGCATAGACATACGTTCCTATGCCAAATTTTTAATTCCGGTAGGCCCTGACCTTACTTATTCTTATCCGAGTGCGAGCATTCCAGAATACAGGGCATTTAAGGAAAAAGAACTTGCAGCCATTTTCCTGGATAAACTTAATCTGCTATACGTAGCTCTTACGCGTCCGGAATTGCGTCTTTACATCTACAATCATCATCAAAAAGATGGCTTTGGCGCGCAAATTCATGCTGCTCTTGAGGCTTTGCCACTCACTTGGCTTGAGCCTCAAATCCTGACAATAGGTCAAGCTGAGCGCGCGGAAATAAAAGAAGCAGATGAAACAACTTTGTTTTATCACCCAAGCTCACTCACAGACCAACTATGGTACCCCTCCTTGGCTTTTAGGCAGCAAGGATTAGAAGCCGCTGCCAAAGACCAATTATTTGGCCTTGCATTCCACCGCACTATGGCTTTGTGTGCGGGCCCAGATTTACTTGAGCAAGCCATTCAAACGGCCCTTTCTGAAGGAAGTGTAGGTGAAGAACAGGTAGAAGAAATACGTCAAGGGGCTGAGAAATTTTGGAAGCATATTGCACAAAATCAATTGTTTGATGGGGTTCTAGAACAATTCAACGAACAGCGCATTATTGCTGGTATCAACGAGCAAAAGCAGCCCGATAAAGTTTGGCTCAAGACGCATGAAGTGCTGGTCATTGATTTCAAGACAGGAAAACGCAAAGACAAAGACCTTGAGCAGATAACAGCTTACGCACAATTACTTGGGCAGATTTTTAATTTACCTGTTCGGGCAATCATCTATTATGTTCAACTTGATTTATTCTTGGATCTGTAGCAAGCGTTCACCTGCAGCCATTTTTATAAATGTATAGACCAGCGGGTGGGGTAAGTCACGCGTTGAAGAAATTTGCGGACAAAAGCTTGTCGCCAAGAAAAAAGTGTGTTTGCGCAAAGAAATGATTTCTGGGTCTTCAAACTGATTGACCGCCTCAATATCAATAAACTGACCTACTAATTGTTCTAGTAGCTGCGGATACATGCTGAAACGAGTTGCACTTAGTTCAATAGGACTACAATTCTCATATAACTTCTCTACGGTACTTGTCCTAGGAAAAACCTCGATTCGTTCAAAATGAGACCCAGCGATGAGGTTTTCTGAAATTAATTTTTCACCAAATGGATTCAGGTTATTTGCTGAAATGAGTTGGTCAATAAATAACTTAAAGCATTCGCCAGTAAGAAATACAGGAACACTGATTTCGAACAATTGCTTAAAAACGCCAGATAAAAAAAACGGATTGAGATAGGGGCCTGGGGCCACCCAAATGCCATCATACTGCTCAAAGAATTGCTTTTTTTGTTGCAATGCTTCATTGACTTTGATCCAATAATAATTGAGTTCTATTTCTAAGAACTCGGCGGCATGGTCCAAGGAAAGATTTGTCGCGTGGTGCGAGTTGTAGGTGAAGTTGTAGTCGCCTATGATTGCTATTTTGAGTGCTTCACTCATGTAGGCGGTTTAGTTCAACATAGGTTAGCGTTTGAACCAACCTCTGAATTTGGCGTTAGAAATCGAAAGCGATTCTTCAACACCCGTCTGAGAATCTACATACCAAACCTCGCAACTAAAGGTTACTTCGAACAAAGAGTAGTCACCAGAAGCGTCGGATGCTTGCTTTAAAATAGTAAAGTTGGCGATTTGACCCATTGGTTGGTTTTCTCGGGAAATCCAAATTTTACCCGTATTGTCAGTGTAGGTTACCTGGACACCATCAGCGCTGTTGCCAACTAAAGACGCCATATCCTTGAACGGAATAGGTGTATCAGAGTTGGTCATGTGAAAATCATTGAACATCGGAAGGGTAGGTGCGGAGTTACCAGTGGCGTCCCATTCTAGACCACCAAAAGTCAGTGTCAAACTTTGAAGGCTACTGACAGATGACATTCCTGAAATAAAAATTTGACGCGATAAGATAGGCGCGGTATTGATGACTTGGGTGTCAAGTGCAAAACCTAAATATTTGTTTACGTTTTGAGTAAATTCTACTTGTGTACCATTGATGGTAGCGGCAAAACTTGCGTTGAGATCAACTTTGTTGCTTGGTGGTGGGATAATTTCATGCTCAATGCACGCAGATCCGATGAAGAGTAATAGTGAAGCTAAAAAGGCAAAACGCGCTAGTTTCATGTAGTTTTATTTAGGTGATAATAACTCAAATTTAGAGGTATAAACGGAATTGACCAAAAAAAGATGCTTAAGCCTTCAAAAAAAGATAATTAAGCGCTAATGACGTCAAATAATTCTTGAAGTTGTTGGCTTAAACTTGGACTTAAAATTTGTGCGCCGTTTTGAACCATTTGATGCACACTTTCCGGTTTATTGTTTGGGGAGGGTTTAGTCCCTTTTGTTAGTTGGGCCTTACTCCAATGAGCTTTTAAAAAGCCGAAAAGTTCGTTGAGATCATTTTTTTCTGACAATTGACCACTTTCAAATTTGAATTGCAAAAGTTGCCATTTCTCGTCTTGTAGTAAAAACAGCACAATGAAATCATGGCCAATTTGCACGAGGCCTTGTGCTTTTTGGTAGCTTTTTTCTAGTACGATGTCTGAGAAAAGCTCAATAAAATACTGGGCTTTTTGAGGGTCTTGGGCGGCTAATTGGCGCCATTCTTTGTCGTAGAGCTCATTGACGATTAAAAACTGCTTGAACTCTGGCTCAAGTTCTTGCAGTTCGGCAGCTGTAAGCAAACGGAAACGGGGCATTTTATTCTTCTTCGCTTTTTCGAACCTCAAGGCTGATGTCTAGTACTTCGTCTACCACCTTTTGTGTGATAGCTTGTTCGAGAACAAAACAGTACTTTCCTTTGAAAGGCAATTTTCTTTTGGGGAAAATGAGTTCGTGTTCAACGATAGTGCCTGATTTTTTACCAATCCAGTTACCATCTGGATAGGCCATTTTGATTTCGTAGGGTTCACGAACGGTTTTACCGGTCGGTGGCGTGCTAGAAAGGAAAACCCATAAGTTATTGTAAGCGTAGTCTGTGGTGCTGCGCAATGTAAAAACGAAGTCGTAAGCCACCGAGGTGTCTTGGATGTCGATTTCAAATTTTGGCTTTACGTTTTGGCTCCAAATTTCGTCCTGAAATTTGTATGATTTGTTGTAAATCGCATCTTTAGAGCAAGAAGCGAGTACCAACACTAACAGAATGAGGCTACTGAGCTTTTTCATTTTTTGGCCCTCCTGGATTTGGTTTGCGCGGTTTGCGATTGGGTCTTCTTTTTTTGTTGTTGGAGAAGTTTTTTTCAAAACGCGTAAGGCTGTCCTGACCCACTACATTTTGATAACCAATTTCTTCAACCTTTTCTTTAACCTGTGCAAATTCTGCGAGGTCTTTTGGTTTAATTCCTTCTTTGTTGAGTTTTTTAATTTCGGCTACGCGCTCAGGGCTCAGGGCAACCATACCGGTTTCTCCTTTGTAAGCGTACCATATGATGCGTTTAAACACATCAGTTTTCATGTGAATGGCATCTCCTTTTTCGGTGTGTAATTTACCATCAATTTTAGGCATGGTTTTGATGGAATCAAGGTACATGTCAAGTTCATAGTTCAGACAGCACTTTAATTTTCCGCATTGACCCGCCAATTTCTGAGGATTCAAAGACAATTGCTGGTAGCGGGCAGCAGAAGTAGAAACTGATCTGAAATCGGTGAGCCAGGTACTGCAGCAAAGTTCGCGGCCGCATGAACCAATACCGCCCAAACGAGATGCTTCTTGACGCGAACCGATTTGACGCATTTCGATGCGTACCTTGAAGCGGTCAGCCATGTCTTTGATCAGCTGGCGGAAGTCGATGCGACTTTCTGCGGTGTAATAAAAAGTTGCTTTCGAGAGATCTCCTTGGTACTCGACATCTGATATTTTCATGTCGAGCTTGAGGTTGAGGGCGAGGGTCCTGGATTGTGTAAGGAGGTCGCGCTCTAGCCCGCGTCCTTGAATCCATTTATCGATTTGTTCTTGATTGGCGATTTGAAAGATTTTCTTGCATTCTGCAACTTTCAGGTTTGGTGCCTTCTTTTGTACTTGTATGCGAGCGAGTTCACCGAGTGCTGAAACGACACCGATATCGTGACCTGGTGCTGTGTCAACCGCAACAATGTCGCCTACTTGGAGGCTAAGTTGGTTCGCATTGCGATAAAATGCTTTGCGGGAATTTTTAAAACGAACCTCGACAAGTTCATAAGGAGTTTGACCTGCAGGTAAACTCACGTTGGCTAGCCAATCGAAGACCTCAAGTTTGTTGCATCCGCCTGAGCTGCAAGTACCATTGTTCTTACAACCTTTTGGTGTTCCTCCACCACTACTACAAGACGCACAACCCATGAGATTTTTTTTGTCGTAAAGATAATAAATTATACAAGAAAGTTACGCTTGATGAATGTATCGCATCGTTTGAAAACACAACTGCGTAAATAAAATTCTTGCGTTGGCATTGCGGTCTAGGTGGTAATATGCATCATCTATAGTTTCGATGAATTCACGGATGTTATTGCCACTAATGAAGGGCGCAAATTTCTCTAAAAAAGCGGCTTCCTCTTTAGATACTTTTGTAAGAATATCACCCATGTAGTTGGTCAATAAACTCTGACGCAACATGTGTAAGGCATATTGTAAAAATAATTTTTGACGTTCTTTTCCAATGGACGCTAGTGCATCGGCCCAATCCATCATGGCCAACACATCTTTTTTATAACAGACGCGCATGAGTTGGATGAATTGTTCGCGTTGTTGGTCTTGGTTTTCATTAGCATCCAAGAATTGATACGCGGCCAACAAAGAGCCTTCTGCAAATGCAGCCACAGAATCTGCTTGTGTTGAGGTGAGTTGTTTGTGCTGCTGCAGATAGGCACTCAAGTCGTCATCGGTAATTTTCGGAATCCGAACTAATTGTGTTCTGGACTGAATGGTAATCATCAGTCTACTGGCGTCGTCGCTTACCAGTAAAAAAAGTGTTTTGGCGGGCGGCTCCTCAAGTATTTTGAGCAGTTTGTTGGCACAGTCTGCATTCATTTCTTCAGGCTGCCAAATGATCATCACTTTGTAGCCACCCTCATAGGATTTGAGGTTGAGTTTTTTGATGATTTCTTTGCTCTCCTCTGTTGCTATAATGGGCTTTCGCATTTTGTTATCGATGCGTTCGGTCCATTCAAAGAGATCAAAATAAGGTTTGTTGTTGAGTTGCGCGCGCCAATCTTCGAGAAAGGCATCAGAAGACTTACCCAAGGACAATACAACCGGAAAGACAAAATGCAGGTCAGGGTGCTGATGCAGTTTAACTTTCTGACAAGACGGACAACTGCCACAACTATCTGTAGGGCCTGGGTTTTGGCAAAAAACATATTGGGCAAAGGCAAGTGCCAAGGGCAAACCACCATAACCTGCGGGGCCATGTAAAAGTTGGGCATGCGCAATCTTGCCAGATTGAATTTCCCGAATAAAATCATGCTTGAGCGCAGACTGACCTATGATTTGCTGAAATTGCACCTTCAAAAATAGCTAAAAAGCGGCAATTATTCTGTGCTTCCTTTGAGCAGCAAGACGATTTCACCTTTAGCGTCGTGTTGTTCGAAATAATGTTTCAAACTTTCGAGGGTCCCGCGATGATAGGTCTCAAATTTTTTACTGATTTCTCGGACTACACAAGCTTCGCGTGTAGGGTCTAGCCATTCGCACATTTGGTTCAGCGTTTTGGCGATGCGGTGCGGGGATTCATAAAGCACAATCGTTCTGTTTTCATGTGCAAGCGCCTGTATTTTAGTTTGGCGCCCTTTTTTGTGTGGCAAAAAGCCTTCAAAGACAAATTTGTCGCTTGGAAATCCGGATGCAACCAATGCTGGAACTAATGCCGTGGGCCCTGGTAAGCACTCTACTTCAATGCCCGCTTGGATACAGGCCCTCACGAGTAAAAATCCGGGATCTGAAATGCCGGGTGTACCCGCATCTGAAACCAATACACATGTTTCATTTTGCGCGATGAGTTCTATCGTTTTTTCGAGAAAGCGGTGTTCGTTGTGGGCATGAAATGCCAAAACTTTCTTTTTGATTTCAAAATGCTGTAGAAGTTTGTTGGTTACCCTTGTGTCTTCGGCAAAAATGAGCGGCGTCTCTTTGAGGATGCGCAATGCTCTGAGCGTGATGTCTTCAAGGTTTCCGATTGGAGTGGGGACGAGGATAAGTCTAGGCATGATTAAGCGAATACGGCACGCACAACTTCTTCAATCTTGGTGCATGGAATGATCTCAATTTGATATTTGTTCCCTTTAATTCCTTTTGAATATTTGGAAACAATGATTTTTTTATAGCCGAGTTTTTCTAGTTCTGACAAGCGCTGTTCTAATCGATTGACTGGTCTGAGCTCGCCACTCAGCCCAATTTCGGCAGCAAAAGAAATGGTTTTGTCAATGGCTAAATCGGCGTTTGAGGATAGGATTGCCATGGCAACAGCGAGGTCAATGGCTGGGTCGTCGACTTTGATGCCACCGGCAATATTTAAAAAGACATCTTTGGCGGCCAAACGAAAACCACAGCGTTTTTCGAGTACGGCAAGTAGCATGTTCAAGCGCTTGACATCAAAGCCTGTAGAAGATCTTTGTGGTGTACCATAGGCAGCAGAAGAAACGAGTGCTTGCACTTCGATCAATAAAGGTCGAATGCCGTCAACCATAGAAGCTACTGCGACACCACTCAGGGCATCAGCACCTATGGAAACTAATACTTCCGATGGGTTGGCTACTGGATGCAAGCCGTCGCCTTGCATGCTGTAAATACCAAGCTCGTTGGTAGATCCAAAGCGATTTTTGATGCTGCGCAACAGGCGATAAATATGATGGCGGTCGCCTTCAAATTGCAAGACTGCATCTACCATGTGTTCTAAAACTTTTGGTCCGGCAATAGTTCCGTCTTTGGTGATATGACCGATCAAAAATATTGGAATGTCGGTTTGTTTGGCAAAGCGCAAAAGGTTTGCGGTACACTCGCGTACTTGAACAACTGAACCTGGTGAACTTTCAACACTGTCAGTGTAAAGGGTTTGGATAGAATCGATGATCAATAGCTGCGGCTGAATGGCTTCGGCCTGCACCAAAACTTGTTGAAGGTTGGTTTCTGTCAATAAGAAACACTCTTGGTTATTGAGGCCTAAGCGTTCGGCGCGCATGCGAATTTGCTGCTCACTTTCTTCGCCGGAAACATAGAGAACTTTGAGTTGCTCTTTGATGGCTAATTGCAATAAAAGAGTTGATTTTCCAATGCCGGGATCTCCGCCTAATAGATTGATTGAACCAGGAACGATGCCACCGCCTAATACTCTGTTGAGTTCGAAATCTTGCAGCGGGATGCGACTCTCTTCACTTTTTTGTACTTCCTGAATCAAGACAGCTTGTTGCGCTTGATTCGATTTGGAAAAGCTGACAACGTGCTTTGGCGTTTTTTCAGTACGCTCTTCTATAAACGTGTTCCATTCTTTACAACCTGGGCATTTGCCAAGCCATT
>CAYPVA010000034.1:0-14274 GCA_964414045.1 uncultured Lishizhenia sp.
GCTCGTTCATTTGTCGTTGATAAACCTGTGAAGGGTCAATTTCTCGGACTATACCTGGAGGGACGACATAGTTAATAGGTTGGCGCTGTGCATTTTCTTCAATATTCAATGCAGCGATATTGAAACTTGTAAGGTTCGGGTCGGTTTGGACACTTAGACCGGGTTGGGTAAGGTCTTGGAAATAACGGCGCCATTCTCCTCGGACAAGTTCTAGTCTGGCAAAACGCAAAACGACAGGTTCATCAAAGCCTTTGATGAAAATACGCATGAAACGGATCGATCTGAAATCTTGGATGCCATTAACGCGTTTTTCGAATTCGCGGATTGGCACTTTGAATTGGTACCAAGTTTCAGTTTTGTTGCCGTTTTGATAGACTTGTTTGTTCGTGATGTAGTTTGAGCCTACATTTTGAAGATCATTGGGTCTTAAACTTACGCGGTATTGAAAATAGGCCTCAGATTCAGACAAGTTGTTGTCTTGGTTGATGTCCTCGATGTCCGGGAAGTTAGACGCAATAGTGGGGTAACCAATCGCATTAGCGGTATCTGACATCTCAGTAGTTGGGGAGTTGCCCTGCATACCATTATAGCGTTTGTAACGCTCCAAGATATTGAGCGCTTGGGTGTCGTAGACGTCGTCTAGGTAGTAATTGTAATCGTCGGTGGATGGGTCGGCCATCATTTTTGCTTTGGCAGCCGGGCTAAGCGTGGTATTGTTTTGTACCCAATTGATGTATCCCGTATAGGATAGCTTTTCAGCAAGGTTGTCCCAGCCGTCGAGGCCGACATCTTGTTTGATACGTGCAGCAGGTTCATTGGCAAAGGCATTGACCACTACTTGTTGTGTAGAAACACGGCTCCATAAAGTTGTGTCAATGTTGTCTAGCAAAACAGGGTCGTCGTTGGCAGGCAAACCATGTTCAAAGCTCTTTCTAGAATCCGGCAAGATGTCTTCAGAGATATTTCCTAAATTGAAATAGAGGTCACCGCCTGACATCGGTGCATTTGGATTTTCGTTTTCGGCGTCCTCATTAAAGGGGTCAAGTAACCAGAACTGAATAAATTCAATGTTTGCCAATTCGAAGTCGTTGGTAGAGAGGCCGCGCATAACACCACCCCAGCGGTCTTCCGGATTATCGAAGCGCCCTAATGAATCTACAACTGCCGTTGTATCAAAATTATACATCCCGCGCTCTGCAGGATAGTACGCGAGGTCAAAGACATTGATGTTGGTAATGGAGCCATATTGCAACTGCAAATTCGGGAAGATGTCCGTCATTTGAATGAGTCGCATACGGCTGTCGTAAAGCATGGTTGGATCTTGCTTGATGTGAGCCGGCGTGAGTTGGTTACTTTGATAAAAGACAGGGTCAATGGTATACCAAGCAATTTTAGAACTTTTGTATCGGGCACTGAGGTCTTTTTTCGATGCTTCTGGGAATAAGTCAGGTTGTCCTTGCGGAACAGAAGCCAAACGCCAGGCAGACATCCCTTTGAGGTCGATGGCACTTTGAGAAGCTTCGAAGTCGTCGATATAGGAAGTACCTTCTTTATTGATGGCACGAGGTTGACCTGGTCTGAGTGTAGCTACTTCACCAGACATGGATAGGGTAGACATCGTGTTGGTCGAGATGACTGGCAGGAGGTCAATGAGTTTAGTCAGGGCAGGTACGTTGGTGCGGAAGGCGAAATCTGCGCCAAGAACATTATTCTTAAAAGGCTCTGAACCGAAATCCACCTTTTGTGTAACAGGACGCTCCATCATGCGCAACCAAGTAGCGCCAACTTTGAAATTTTCGTTGAGTCGATATTGGTAGCGACCACCCATCATGGAGCGGGCTTGGAAACCAAATACCGAATTCGATTCGATAGAAATTTTAATCGGCGTGTTAGATTCGAGTACGCCAGTGTTCAGGATTTTAACGCGACTAAAAGCGTAATCTACAGTATAATCGACGCCTTCTACCAAACGCATTCCGCCTGCAGTCACAACCACAGCTCCTTGCGGGATGTTCATGACATTTAACGGAATTTCAGATGAAATGGACGACTGAAACTCTCCTTTAAAAACAAAACGATTTTTACTTGGGATTTGTTGTGCTGCTGTTTTGGTAGAGTCGTAGAGTTCTGTGTAGGAAAGTTGATTGACGTAAAGGGCAGGTACACCGGCTTCAGTAAGCTTTTCTGCGAGTGTTTTACCAAAAGGTTCAACTGTTGTAAAGAATATGCGGCCATTTTTACGGTTGATGGTTCCGCCGTTGTCAATCTTGCTACCCACAACGTTAAATGGCGCAAAATCGAAAACACCATCCGAAAAAGGCTGGTTGTTTTGGTTGATTTTATCCATATCTAACAAGGTGACAATTTGTTTTTTGTCGATACCACCTTGTTCGAAAGGCAAGAAAGGTTGTAAAACAGAAGTTTCGCGGTTGTTATAATAGATGTCAATTTTAAAGCCAAGTTGATCTACTTGATAGGCACCGATCGAGTAAACGTTTTTCATCATGAGGTCCCAAATTTTGTTTTTTGGGTTGGTGATGGTCGGCTTAATGAGTTTCAGAACGAGGGCTTCTTGACCGTTGGTTCCGTCAGTTGAGAATTCGCCAACTTGGTAAGTCTGACCGCGGTAAGTATATTCATACGCAACGGCTAATACTTCGTCATTGTTGAGCGCTGTATTCAAGGAAATATATCCCAAAAGTGCATTGTAGGTAAACTCGTTTTCATTGAGCTTACGGGCGTTTTCTACTTTTTCGTAGTCGACAGCTTGATTAAAAGGCCCGGGCGCATTGATTTGTGAGGTAAGTGCAATGACGGCATTCGAGAAGCCTCTGATGAGTGGCTGATTGGCTGCCCAATCGTAAAGTCCGTTGGCATCGTTGTCTGGCAACTCTTGTGTTGCATAAGACCCAGGGTTTCCTTGGCAGTTTTCTGGTTTGGCTTCACCTAAATCCGAGAAAGCAACGATATTTCTGGTATTTTCAGTGATGCTGCTGCGGTTCGTGACCCACACTTCGATACGGGTAATGTAGGTAGTTGAATTGACCACAGGCAAAGTAGACATTGCGGTGTCATAGTGTTGCTGGTGATATAAATTCAGGAAGTAGTGGCGATTTGCCTCGTAGTTGTCTGCTGTAATTTCAAATTTTTGCACCTGGGCTTTACCCGTCACGTTTATCTCTGTGCGCTTTCCTTTGGATTGTGCTAAAATGAAATCAACTGTAGAGCGGCCAAATTTGAGTTGGGTTTTGAAACCAAATAAGGTCTGTGAACTTGGGATAAGTGTGGTTGGTAATTCAAGACTTACCTGACCCAAAGCAATTTTTTGTAAGATGTCGTCTTCTTTTCCGGTACGCTCTAGTTTGGAGATGTTTTCGAAGTCAAAATTTGCACGCGTATTATATTTCATGTTCACCTTCATGTTCGTACCGATCTGACCGGTGATGTCCATGTTGATGTTTTGGTTGAAATCAAAGCGCGTGATATTTCTTTGACGCATCGGTAGGATTGGGTTGTCTACTCTGGAGTGGTTGGCACCAAGTGACAATTCTAAGTTACCACCGGGCGTTATAGTGATTTGGTCTGACCCAAAAAAGCTTTCAAATGCTTTGGATCCGATTTTGATTGGCAACTCAAAAGTGCGATTCTCAGCGGTCTCTTCAGCTACGATTTCTTTCCAGTCAAGTGAAAAGCTCTTTTTTTCTTGGTAGGCCAGGTATTCTTCGAGCGTCATGGCCTGCGGCGCTCTAAAATAGGTGTCTTTACCCATGACATCTCGGAAAACAAAAGTTCCGGTCTCGGGGTCATAGACAATAGTTTGGTTGAGCTTACTGGGGTCTCCTAAATCAAAACTTTGCGGAAGGTTTTGAAAGGGATTGAGTGGATTAGTGATTGGAAACGGTAAAGTAGGCGTTTGCGCAAAGGCATTGTTAAAGCAGCTTAACCCTAACACGAGGCTAAGGCAGAATAATAATTTTTGATGCCAATTTCTGAGTTGCACGGTTATAGTTGTCTTAGCGCTTCTTTGATCAATTCTTCTACTGTTTGGGTTCCGGTATCGGTTTTATCCAATACTTTTTCGGCTGATTTTTTATCAAAACCGAGCGAAACCAGAGCATTTAACGCATCAAATCGATTTCTATTGTTTGAACTGAAAATATTCTCGGTACCGAGTTCCATTTTAGCAACCTTTCCTTTGAGGTCGATAATGACGCGTTGGGCCGTTTTGGTGCCAATACCTTTTACTTTTTGGATGCGGGCAACATCTTCTGAGACAATGGCTTGTGCAATTTCATCGGGGGTCATGGAAGACAACATGATAATCGCAGTGTTGGGCCCAATACCTGATACACTGATGAGGTGTGTAAACATTTCGCGCTCATCTTTGCTTGCAAAGCCATAAAGCATATGTGCGTCTTCACGGATGATTTGCTTGGTATAAAGAATAATCGCTTCTTGATCGGGCAAAACAGAAAAGGTATTGAGTGAGATTTTCACTTCATAGCCAACCCCTGCACACTCGATGAGGAGGTCAGTTGGGTTCTTTTCGATGAGTCTGCCGTTGAGTCTTGAAATCATTTTTCTTGTCCTTGTGCGTCGATGACTGCAATTTTAATCATGCTGAGAATTTCTCTGACACTTGCTCCGAGTTGCAATACGTGTAACGATTTGCGCAAACCTAATAAAATAGGACCAATTGGCTCTAGTTCATTGGTTTGTTGGAGCAATTTATAGGCGATATTACCCGCCGATAAATTCGGGAAAATCAGGGTGTTTACTTCTTTGTTAGCCAAAGTAGAGAACGGGAATTTTTCGTTCATGAGCTCAGGGCTGAGTGCAAAGTTGGCTTGCATCTCGCCATCCACAATGAGGTTTGGTTGTGTTTCGTGCAAGATTTTCACGGCCTTCGACATTTTTTCAGGATCTTGGCCAGGTGAAGAACCGAAGTTAGAATAGCTCAATAATGCGATACGCGGTGTCACTTTCAAGCGGCGAATAAATTTGGCAACATTGACGGTTATTTCGGCAATTTGCTCCGCACTTGGATTGAGATTCACGGTTGTATCGGCCAAGAAAAGTGGCCCTTTCTTCGTGTTGAGAATATACATCCCGGCAATGGTATTGATGTCTTTTTGCAATCCAATGGTGCTGATCGCTGGGCGCAATACGGAACGATAGCTGCGGGTGAGCCCCGTTACCATGGCATCTGCCTCACCTAAATTGAGCATCATGGCGCCAAAGTAATTGCGCTCTCGCATCAAAGAGATAGCCTCGTATTCGGTAATACCTTTGCGCTTGCGTTTGTCAAAGAATTCTTTGCCATATTGTATGCGACGCGCTTCTTCTTCATCTGATTTACAGTCGATGATCTGAACATCAGGAATCTCGATGCTGTACTCGTTCATGAGGTCGAGAATCTTTTGTTTGCGACCCAAAAG
The DNA here is from genome assembly GCA_964414045.1 of uncultured Lishizhenia sp. Classification (GTDB taxonomy): domain Bacteria; phylum Bacteroidota; class Bacteroidia; order Flavobacteriales_D; family Crocinitomicaceae; genus UBA952. The sequence continues at coordinate 5,439 of CAYPVA010000034.1, forward strand.
AATCGGGAATGCGACGCCTTCGTCATAGGCTTGTTGTGCCGCCTTTAGAATTTTAATGTTGTCACCTTCCGGGAAAACAACCGTTTTTGGATTGCCTTGTGCCTTAGTAGTGATATTGCGGTGTAGTTTGTTGTCAAGCCCTAAGCGGCTTTTGAGTTGGTTCTCGTATTCTTCCCAGTCCGTGATTGGTTCTTGTGCAACACCGGATTCCATGGCAGCACGCGCCACGGCAGGAGCAACGTAATAAATGAGACGCGGATCTAGGGGCTTTGGAATGATTTGTTCACGACCAAAGGAAATGTTTTTGCCTCCGTAGGCCTCGATCACTTCTTCAGGAATGGTTTCTTTGGCAAGCGCAGCAATCGCTTTTACTGCCGCCAATTTCATTTCCTCGTTGATGGCAGTAGCTCTGACATCCAAGGCTCCACGGAAGATAAATGGAAAGCCAAGTACGTTATTGACCTGATTAGGATGGTCTGAGCGACCTGTTGCCATGATGATATCTTTACGCACTGAAGTAGCTTCTTTGTAAGAAATTTCTGGCTCTGGATTGGCGAGGGCAAAAACAATTGGGTCTTTGGCCATGGCTGCAATCATTTCTTTGGCAACCAAACCAGCGCGTGAAAGCCCTAAGAATACGTCAGCACCTTTAAATGCTGCAGCAAATTCGACATCTTTTTTGTGTACTGCAAAGAGTTTCTTGGTGTCATCGAGGTCTTGACGACCGGCATGAATCAGGCCTTTAGAATCAAACATGAAAATATTTTCTAGTTTGACGCCTAGTCGGTTATATAGTTTGGCACAAGATAGGGCAGAAGCTCCAGCACCAGAAACAACGATTTTGACTTTTTCAATTTTTTTACCGGCCAATTCAAGGGCATTGATGAGTGCAGCTGCGCTGATGATTGCGGTGCCGTGTTGGTCATCGTGCATGATCGGGATATCTAGCTCTTCTTTGAGTCTGCGCTCAATTTCAAAAGCTTCCGGAGCTTTGATATCTTCGAGGTTGATGCCTCCGAAGGTCGGGGCAATGGCCTTGACAGTTTGGATAAAAAGTTCGGGGTCTTTGGCGTCAACTTCGATGTCAAAAACATCGATGTCGGCAAAAATTTTGAACAGGAGGCCTTTACCTTCCATCACAGGCTTAGATGCCTCTGGCCCGATATCGCCGAGTCCGAGCACAGCCGTTCCGTTCGAAATGACGGCTACAAGGTTTTGCTTGGCAGTATATTTATAGACATCTGCTTTGTTTTCGGCGATGCGCAAACACGGCTCTGCTACTCCGGGAGAGTAAGCCAAAGAGAGGTCTCGTTGGGAAGCATAGGGTTTTGTTGGTACTACTTCGATTTTTCCGGGTCTACCACCAGCATGGTAGTCGAGTGCATCTTGTTTCCTGATCTTAGACATATATATTATTCAGAAAGGCAAATATACGAAAAGCAAACTAATGCTCAGAACGAAAAAAGCGCCCCGAGGAGCGCTTTTCAATTTGATATTTTGAATCTTATAAACCGAGTAAGACTTCCATAGGGTCTTTGGCGCCAAAGATCATGCGCTCAGGGTTTTCGAGCATTTCTTTGACTTTAACCAAGAAGCCCACTGACTCTTTGCCATCGATGATGCGGTGGTCGTAGGATAATGCTACATACATGATCGGACGAATTTCTACTTTTCCGTTGATGGCAACAGGTCTTTCAACTACGTTGTGCATACCGAGAATGGCAGACTGTGGTGGGTTGATAATTGGTGTAGAAAGCATGGACCCAAATACACCACCATTGGTAATGGTGAAAGTACCGCCGGTCATGTCTTCTGGCGTAATTTTTCCGTCGCGGGCTTTAATGGCCAGGCGCTTGATTTCGCGTTCGATTTCAGCCAAACTCATTTGCTCTGCGTTGCGCACAACAGGTACCATTAGGCCTTTAGGCGAAGATACCGCAATTCCGATATCGGCATAATCATGAAAAATCATTTCATTCCCATCGATTTGGGCATTGACAGCCGGGAATAATTTCAAGGCTTCCGTAACCGCTTTTGTGAAAAAGGACATGAATCCGAGGTTCACTTCGTGGTGTTTGGAAAAGGCGTCTTTGTATTTGGCGCGCACATCCATGATTGGTTTCATGTCGACCTCGTTAAAGGTGGTTAACATCGCTGTTTCGTTTTTCACAGAAACCAAACGTTCAGCGATTTTGCGACGCAACATCGACATCTTTTCGCGACTTTGCTCACGGGTTCCGCCCCAACCTTGAGCGGCTTCCGTTGAAAAGCCAGCCGACATGGCAGCAATAACATCTTGTTTGGTGATGCGCCCATCTTTCCCAGTTGCCTTAACAGCATTTGGATTGATGTTGTTTTCTTTAATAATTTTTGCGGCAGCCGGTGAAGCACTGCCTGCTGCATAACTTGCTGGTTTAATAGGGTCCGGATTGGGAGTGGCTGGAGCTGCTGCCGCTGCTGCCGCTGCCGGAGCTGCCTTGACCTCAGGAGCTGGTGCCGCTGGTGCTTCGGCGGCAGGCGCGCCCGCAGGGCGCGCTGCACTGGTGTCAATGAGGCAAACCACTTGGCCTACTTTCACGACATCACCTTCTGCAGCTTTGAGTGTAATGATTCCACTTTCCTCGGCAGGCAACTCAAGGGTTGCTTTGTCTGAATCTACTTCAGCAATGGCTTGGTCTTTTTCTACGTAATCGCCATCTGCAACCAACCATGTTGCGATTTCAACTTCCGAGATTGATTCTCCCGGACTTGGGACTTTCATTTCTAATAGTGACATAAGCTTACTTTTTTAGCCTTACTTCGCGTAGGCAAAGAGGTCGTTAAACAATTTTTTTAGACGGATTTCATGTAGTTTTTTAGATCCTTCCGCGGACGCAGCACTCGCGGGTCTGCAAATTCCGATGAGTGGAATATGACGTAAATTCATCGCCATGTGTGTCCAGGCACCCATGTTGGCAGGTTCTTCTTGAGCCCAAATGATGTTTTTTGCCTTGTATTTGGCTAGAATTGCATCGATTTGTTCAGTTGGCAATGGATAAAGTTGCTCAATACGCACAAAAGCCATGTTTTTCACGCCGAGTTCTGCAGCTTTGACTTTCATTTCGTAGTAAAACTTGCCGCTACATAGCACAACGGTATCTACGGATTTCGCTGTGGTGTTAGGGTCGTCGAGGACTTCCTGAAAACGTCCTTTGGCCATCTCGTCGAGACTTGAAGTCGCGTCAGGGTAGCGCAAGAGCATTTTCGGTGAGAACACAACCAATGGCTTGCGGAAATCGCGTTTGATTTGGCGGCGCAATAAATGGAAATGGTTGGCAGGTGTAGAGGTATTGACAATTTGCATATTGAGATCAGCGCACTGTTGCAAGAAGCGCTCCATACGACCGCTAGAATGCTCAGCTCCTTGGCCTTCATAGCCATGCGGCAACAACATTACGAGGCCCGTTTGTGTCGCCCATTTGTCTTCACCGGCCGAAATGAATTGGTCAACCATGATCTGAGCTCCGTTGAAGAAGTCTCCGAATTGTGCTTCCCAAATGGTTAGGCCAGAAGGATTGGCCAATGAATAGCCGTATTCAAAACCTAGAACGCCATATTCTGACAAAAGTGAATTGTATATACTGAATTCGCCTTGTTTTTCTTGCAACATGTTGAGTGTTAGCACTTCTTCTTCGGTGTCTTCAGTTTTAACAACGGCATGACGGTGAGAAAAGGTTCCGCGCTCGACATCTTGCCCTGAAATGCGTACGCCGTGTCCTTCAGCAAGCAGGGTTGCATAGGCTAACATTTCGGCACTACCCCAGTCCAATTTATCACTTTCAATCGCTGCTAAGCGGTCTTCGAAAATTTTGGCAATTTTTCTGAAGTACTTCTTACCTTCCGGTAGCGTGGCTAATTTTTTACCAAGTGTCAATAAATCATTTTTATTGACCCCAGTTTCTGGTGAAACTTTGAAATCGGTTTCATTGCCGTGTCGGTAGTTTTCCCAGGTCAAACTGAGGAAATCGTATACTAAGGCCTTCTCGTGCTTTCTAGATTGCTCGTATTCGTCTTCCAAGAAAGCTTGGTAGCGTTGTTCGAACTGCTTCGCTTCTTCTGAATTTAAGATGCCTTCTCTTTGCAACTGCTCCAAATAAATTTCTCTTGGATTAGGGTGCTTGGCAATAATGTTGTAGAGTTTTGGCTGCGTGAATTTTGGCTCATCACCTTCGTTGTGACCATATTTACGGTAACACAATAGATCGATAAAAATATCTCTGCTAAATGCTTGGCGATACTCCATGGCGATTTCAATGGTCGTAACGACGGCTTCGATGTCGTCGCCGTTGACATGGAATACGGGGCAAAGTGTTGTTTTGGCAACGTCTGTACAATAGGTAGAGGTACGGCCATCGAGATAGTTAGTGGTGAAGCCAACTTGGTTATTCACGACAATATGAATGGTACCACCGGTGCGATAGCCATCAAGGCCTGCCATTTGGATGGTTTCATAAACAATTCCTTGTCCTGCAACAGCGGCATCTCCATGAATGAGCACGGGGCAAACTTTGTTTTCTGTTTGGTAAACGTGGTCAATTTTTGCTCTGGCAATACCTTCAACGACTGTATTTACAGCCTCGAGGTGCGACGGGTTTGGCGCAAGTGTCAGGCCAATTTTTTTACCGCCTTCTAGTTCAATGTGTGAGGTAAAACCTTGATGATACTTGACATCACCATCAAAAGTAGTTTCAAAGTCAAACTCTTTTCCTTCAAATTCTGAGAAGATGTCGCGTGGGCGTTTTTCAAAAATGTTCGCCAGTGTATTGAGGCGTCCGCGGTGGGCCATTCCCATTACAAAATACTCAACGCCGAGTGCTGCCCCTTTGTTTACAAGTGTGTCAAGGGCTGGGATGAGCCCTTCGCCACCTTCGATAGAAAAGCGCTTTTGACCTACAAACTTCTTGCCTAGAAACCCTTCAAAACCAGTTGCTTGATTGAGTTTTTCATAGATTTTTATTTTGCGTTTTGGATCGAAAACCGGACGATTATTCAATTCTATTTTATTGCGAAACCAATCGATTCTTTCGGGATCGCGCATGTACATGTATTCGATACCAATGGATTGGCAGTAGGTCAATTCGAGGTGCGCGATGATATCTGACAATTTAGCTGCACCAATACCGATTTGCTCGCCGGCCTGAAAAACTTCATTGAGGTCTTGTTCAGCAAGGCCAAAATGTTCAATGGCTAAATCGGGAGTGTGTTTGCGGCGATCGCGTACCGGGTTGGTTTTGGTAAACAAATGACCGCGTGTTCGGTAACCATTGATGAGGTTAATGACCTTGAATTCTTTGACGAAATTTTCTGGGATTTCACCAGTCGACTCATAGTTGGTTTGGGCAAACTCGAAGCCCTCGAAAAACTTAGCCCAACCGAGGTCAACACTCGAAGGATCTTGTTTGTATTGCTTATAAAGATGGTCGATGGCTGAAACATCGGCATTTCCTACATATGAAACTTTATCCATGCTATTTTTTGCTTTTTAACACTACAAAATTACTGCTCATTCCTACTCATGTGAAGAAATTATGAAGTTAATCTTTACACATTTCAATTGCTTCAAACAAAGCGAAACTTAAGGTGTTAGAAGGTCATGGAGCAAGCAATTTTTTTAATATTTCCCAATCAGCTATTCGAGTTGGCACCTACGATTGAGGAGGTCAATGAAGTGTGGTTGTTAGAGGATGAATTGTTTTTCAAACAGTACCCGTTTCATCAGAAAAAATTGGCGTTCCATCGGGCATCTATGCAATACTACGCAGAAAAACTGCGGAGTGAGAACAAAATAGTCCGGTATTGCAAGCATGATGGCCTCGATCTTGCGCAAGTTTTTCAAGAAATGAGTGAACTTGGCGTTGTTGTTCATTGCTATGACCCTGTTGATTATTTATTAGAAAGACGCTTGAGGCGTTATGCTCAAAAATTTGGTTTGACCCTTCATTTGCATGAAAATCCAGGATTTTATAATTCCCGACAAACCAATGAGCGGCTTGTACCACCCACAACAAAGAAGTATTTTTTAGCAGATTTTTATAAAAAGCAACGGCTCCAACTCGGCATTCTTTTAGAACCTGATGACTCGCCAATTGGAGGGCGTTGGAGTTTCGATACAGAAAATAGAAAAGCCTTGCCCAAAGGAATTGAATTGCCGGTATTTCCGACATTTCAGAGCCAATGGTCTAGTACTGCCGAAAAAGAAATTGCGCAAGAATTCTCTAAAAATACTGGAAACCCATCATTAACTGCTTACCCGGTTACACATGCTGAAGCCAAGCATGCGCTGGACTTCTTCATAGATCACTGTCTCCAAGATTTTGGCCCCTACCAAGATGCGTTTAGCAATCAAACAACTTACGTCTATCATTCTAATTTATCAACGGCCATTAATGCAGGGCTGTTGCGTCCGCAGGAAGTAGTCACTAGGGTAGTTGAAGCCTATCAAAATGGAAAAGTCAGTATTGAAAGCGCCGAAGGTTTTATCAGGCAAATTATCGGTTGGCGAGAATTTGTGCGTTTGGTGTACGAAAGAGTGGGTGTTGGGCAACGGACTAAAAATTTCATGCAGCATCAGCGGCTTCTTCATTGGGAGCAGCTCAAAAAAAAGACTTTGTTTCAGGAGTTGGGTCAGAAAATTGACCGTTTTGCCTATGCGCATCACATCGAAAGGCTCATGTTATTGGGTAATTTCTTCTTTCTTTCTGAATTTCATCCGGATGCGGTGTATGAATTTTTCATGGTCCATTTCATGGATGCCTATGACTGGGTGATGGTTCCTAATGTCTACGGCATGAGCCAATTTGCCGATGGCGGCTTGATGACCACAAAACCTTATTTTTCGAGTTCAAATTACTTGAAAAAGCAAGGGCTCAAGTTTGAAAGTGAAGACGCCGTTCTTTTTGATGCCTTGTTTTGGCATTTTGTTGATAAGCACCAAGAATATTTGCGTAAAAACATGCGTACCGCACAAATGGTGGCCAACTGGAACCGCATTGCACCCGAAAAAAAAGCGGCCCACTTAGAGCGGGCCGCCTTGTATTTTCAAGAACTTGAAACGCTTACTGCTTGATCAAGCGCTGTGTGGTTTGATAACCGTTTTGTGAAATCCTCACTTGGTAAATTCCGGCTTTGAAGTTTTCAATATGTATGGTATTGATTCCTTTCTGAATTTTTGAAAGTGCTTGAACTTGTTTCCCTTGCAAATCCAAAATTTCAATACTTGACACATTTTCTAGATCTTTTAAATCGATCATCAATATATCTTGAGCAGGGTTCGGGTAAACCTGAACAATCGACAACGGATTTTCGTTGATGCCTGCACCAGAAGTAAGGTTTACTACGTAGTCTTCTGTTTCACCATACGTTGCCGTTCCACATGGGTTAATAGCGCCATCAGGTTGATATGAAATCCTTACGCGCATGCGCACTTGTCCGGTAACGCTATTTAATGGTATGGTCACATTGAAAGTGCTTGACCAATTTCCTCCGACCAAAACATAGGCAACTTGCTCACCAGCATCATTGAAATCAAAGTCGTTGTTGAAGTCTATCCATGCAGCAATTTCATCATTTGTATAGGCATTTGCCGTGGTGTTGTTGATAATTGCTGGTGTGATCGTCAGGGTGTAAGTGTTGCCTTGTGCCAATGAAGTACTCGTATTGGTAAAGTCAGTGTAACCATTGTTGCCACATGTTGAAGTATTGTTGATGGTATTGAAATTCACATTGTTGATGTATTCATCACACACGCCACTTGCCGTACAAGGGCCTGTTAGTGCAGCCACCACGATATAGTTGCTCTTGGTTTCAATGTCACTACCTTGCGCATTCGTTGCCGTTAAACTGATGGTATATTGCCCAACGTTGTTGAATGTAATTTGCGGGTTTTGCGAGGTAGCTGAGCTTCCACCTGCGTAGCTCCAACCCGTAGCAGGGCTCACAGCCCAAGACCAACTTGTTGGGATTCCAGTAGAAAGATCTGTGAAGCTGATTGTTGTGCCAGGTGTTACGTTGGTTGCAGATGCTGAGAAATTAGCAACTGGCGCAACTGGCGTACTTGGCGTACATGGGTCATTAGAACCAGCGAAAACAAGTAGGTTCGTGTTAGCGGGATCTAGCCAAGGCTTTAATTGTTCGGCAGCAGTTGTACCGTTGTTGGTCCAGTGGAAGGCCATTTTTCCATATTGATCCGGGGCCGATTGCGAAGTGCAATAAGATGAACCACCGGTCAGGGTGCCAATGATATTTCCACCAGCGTTGTCAAAAAGTGGGGAACCAGAAGAACCGCCTTCGGTTACTCCATGCCCGTTTGTATTGGCGGTCCAGACCACTCTCCAATGCGAACCCGTTGCAGAACCCCATTGTGTAGAAACAGTATTGCCTGAAAAAGTGGATATTTTTTTGATGTCTCCGGCAGGGTGGTGAATGCTGGCACCACCTGTTGTGGCTGTGCTGTTTGCATTCCAACCATTCCAATAAGCATTGATATTTGCAGATTTGAGGTTGTTGATAACGGTTGCTTCGTTGTTGTTGTTACCTAATTTCACCAATAAGAAATCAGAGCCAGAGTTGCCACCGCCGTCGGCTGCATCGGCAATGCGCAAACAACCAGAAACGAAGTTGCTCGCTAACGTACCTACAGTTGTTGGGTTGGTACAAGTTGGCGCTTCATAACGGAAATAAAACTTCCATTGGTTCATATTGGCAGCCGTTGCACTAACACCACAATGTAGCGCTGTTAAAAAGTAAGGTTTGCAGTCTTGGTTCGTATTATTGACCAAAGAACCCGAACACCAACCCG
>CAYPVA010000035.1:0-14249 GCA_964414045.1 uncultured Lishizhenia sp.
ATTTCGCTTTTTAGACATCCTTGCTCTGTTGAAATAAAAAGTCTTTTTCTTCTTTATTGAGGGCATCATATCCCTTTTTAGAAATTTTATCGAGGATTTGATCCAGTTTGGCTTGTTTTTCTTGTTTTTGGGCTCGGAATTGTTCATCGGTGAGTGGTCGCCCCCCTTTTTTTACCTTTAAATGAGCTGCTTTTGTTTGAAAGCTAAGACCAAGCCAGGGCTGAGCCATTCGAATGTGCCAGAATTGCTGTATACTGAAAAAACCGAATAGGGCACCCCCCAAATGTGCAAAATGTGCAATTTGATCAGGGCTACCTATCGAACTGAGGTCTTTGAGAAAGAAAAAGAGTGCAAGAAAAATAATTTTCAGTGGAAATACGCCAAACAGTTGTACTTGTAGTTGTGGTTGAGCAAAGGCCAATGCACTAAAAATAGCCATAATTGCACCCGAAGCCCCTACTATTGAGAAACTTTCGTTTTGCAGCGATGGGAAGATCAGATGTGCGAGTATTTCTGTCAGGTTACCAGCAATCCCACCTAAGATATAGAGGTGTAGCAAGCGTTTTGGCCCATAAAAGCGTTCGTAGGTGTTGCCTGCAAAAAATAAGAACAGCAAATTGGAAAATAGGTGTAACAAACTAAAATGTGCAAACAGTGAACTAAACAGCGTCCAGGGTTTCCATAAGATACCAATCGGTTGTACGGGTAAGGCAAACAACAAATGACTCCAGTCTAGTGAAATGATAGCTGAGCTGCTGTCAATAATTTGTAACCTTTCCAGCGCATTGAACAACTGAATAATGACAAATATGCCAACATTGACCATGACCAAGCGAACGGTCATGGAGCCATTTTGATAAAGTTGTTTAATTTGAGCCACAAACGGATTCATCACCAAAAGTTTGAACGGTCAGATTTTCTCCAATAGAGTACCATAATCGCACCAGCGATAGCTCCTCCAACATGTGCTAAATGCGCGACGTTGTCTCCGGCATTGTACTGAAAGGATTGGTATAATTCAAATAAAAAGTAGGCAGTCACCAAGTATTTTGCTTTGACAGGAATGGCAAAATAAAGTTTGAACTCAGTATTTGGAAATAATATCGCAAAAGCGGTCATGATTCCGAAAACGCCACCTGAGGCCCCCACCATCGGTGTAATTGATTTGCTGAGGTAGCTATTGACTTCAGGAGTAACGACGATTTGGTTATCTGTCAGATAGTTGTTGATTTGGGTGGCAAGATCGCCATTTAAATCTACACTATGTTTGAGGAAGTAATTGAACTGTTCGAGGTCAAATTGCTGAGCTAATTGCGCTTTGAGTTGTTGGATTTCAATAAAACCAATCATGTTGTACAGCGCAAAAGAGCCTAAAGCACTTACAATGTAAAAAATGAAAAAACGCTTCTGTCCCCAGATTCTTTCGAGGTAGGAGCCAAGCATGACAAACAACCACATATTGAAAAAGATGTGCAAGAAATCATTGGTGCTGTGCATGAAAAAATGCGTAATCACCTGATAAGGTTCAAAAAAAGGTGAGTTGACGTAATGTGCACCAAGTGTCATTTCCAAATCAATGGCTTGACTTTTGAGAATCAGGCTTGCTGCGAAAAAAGCGATGTTTAAGAGCAATATATTTTTAGTGACTTGTGGAAGTTGCTGAAACATATTAGAATTTTTTAGCGAGTTCTTCGAAGGTGAGTGTACTCATGATAATTTTACCTGCTGGGGTATGACTATGTTGTGCACATTGAAAGAGGTCTTCAACAAATTGAATGGCCTCTTCTTGGCTGTTAATCTTAAAGTTTTTGGAAGCAAAAAGTGCCAATTTGGAAACCAGAAAATGTGCCACATCGCCGCTGTCGATGTCGCGATAGCTCGCTGCATCTGTCAGTTGATCCAGGCATTCGTCGAGGTGTTGTTCGGTGAGTAGGCTGGGTACGCCGTGTATAGACAAATTGGCGTCCTGAAGCTCGTAAATGAAGCCCAGTTGTTGCCACAAACTTTGGTGCGTGCCCCAACTTATTTTTGCTTCTCCACTGAGTTCGCGTTCAAGGGGAAAGAGTAATTGTTGAGAGCTGAGTGGTTGGGCAACAAATTGTTGCATGAGCTGGTCAAAAAGTATGCGGTTTTGCGCCCTTCTCATATCAATGACTAAAAATCCTGATTTACTAGGACTAAGCAAGTATTTGTCGTGAAGGAGGTAATTGGTTTTGAATTGTTGTTCTGTAAAAATAGCCTGCTGCTGAATGGCTGGTTTTTCTTCGATGTCGTAGAAGTTTTGCCATGCTGCAGCATCAAGGTTTTGGTGCTCAAATCCTGCACTTTTGATTGCGTTGCTGTAGGCAGGAGTCTTATTTGAAGACACAGACTGACTGCTATGAAATGGATTGTAGCTCGGATTAACCACAATTTGAGGCTCAATAGGTTCTGTTTTTCTGACTTCTAGCGGAACATCAAAAGCGGTGTCTTGTTCGAAGTCAAGGCTTGGGAAAATATTGTGTTTCCCGAGCGCTTGCCTGACACTACTCAATAAGATAGAGTAGATAAAGCGCTCTTCTTCAAATTTAATTTCTGTCTTGGTAGGGTGGATATTGACATCTATTTTTTGCGGATCCACTTCTAGAAAAATACAGTAGCTCGCGTGGTGTTTGTCGCTGATCATGCCCTCAAAGGCTTTGGTAATGGCATGATGGAAATAGGGCTCTTTGAAGTAGCGCTGATTGACAAACAGGTATTGTTCACCGCGTGTTTTTTTGGCCATGTCTGGTTTGCCAACATAACCAGAAACACGAACGATGTCTGTGCTTTCTTCAATAGGAACCAACTTTTCATTGCTGTTGCGGCCCAAAATTCCTGACACGCGCATGCGCAAATTAGCTGGTGGTAGGGTCAGGATTTCTTGGCTGTTATGAATGAAATAAAAACCGAGATCCGGATGTGCTAAGGCTACGCGTTCGAATTCGTTTTGAATGTGCCCCAATTCAATTTGGTCGCTTTTTAAAAAATTGCGCCTTGCAGGGACATTGTAAAACAGATTTTTAACTTCAAAGGAAGCGCCGTTGTCGCAGATTGCCGGCGTTTTGGTTTTAATTTGATTGCCCTCAACTTCTATTTTGATACCGGTTTCTTGCTCAGCTTGTTTGGTTTTAAGCGTTACATGTGCAATAGCAGCAATTGAGGCGAGGGCCTCGCCACGAAAACCTTTCGTTTGTAATTGAAAAAGATCTTGGGCGCTGCTTAGTTTGCTAGTGGCGTGTCTGAGAAAGCACTTCTCCGCATCTGTAACATCCATCCCTTTACCGTTGTCGACAACTTGAATGAGGGTTTTGCCCGCATCTTTGACAATGAGGTAGATTTGGCTAGCGCCAGCATCTACGGCATTTTCAAGCAATTCCTTGACAACCGAAGCAGGTCTTTGAATGACTTCTCCGGCTGCGATTTGATTGGCAATGTGGTCTGGTAATACGTGAATAATGCTCATGAGGCTGCACTGGTTCTTGCTCAACAAATGTAAGCAATTCCAATGAGTCAGGAGGTCTTAAATGCGCACGATTGTTCCGCTGTATGTATTTTTTTCTCCGGGAAGTGGGTCCGCTAGTATCACTCGCCAGATATAGGCTTTTTGAGCTTTGACGAGTTGTCCGGTACGTTGATCTATGCCATCCCATGCGTTTTGTGCATCGGAGGTGTTAAAAACGACTGCGCCGTTGTCAGGGTCAAGAATGGTAAGTTCGAAGCGTACGTCTCTGATGGTAAGGGCGTAAGGCATAAAGCGCGCATTGCGCTCGTCTCTGGATTGTGGATTAAAGGCGTTTACAGCCAGTAAGTTATAGTTTTGCTCAGCTTTGATTGTGATAGTTTCAGATTCATTGCAGGTCTCTTGGCTCAGTTGTGCGCTCACGGTGTAAGTTTGTTGCTTGAACGCAAGTAGGTCAGCACCTTTAGCTTTTTGATTGATGAGGTTGCCGTTTGAACTCCAGGTGATATTTGAAACGTTTGATTCTGCATGAATGTGCACAATCGGGTAACCGCTTTCGTAGGAGATGTTTTCTGCAGCAAGTATAACCTTCATTCCTTGACATGGCGTTGTTGGCTTTTGAGGCTCATCAGTTGCGGGCTCAGCCGCATTTGGTTTTTCTAAAAGATGTGTAGGCGTCGTTAAAACACCGGAATCATTTCTGTCAAGTAGTGCTTCTGAATTCGTTGGATTTTCGCTTATTTGAGTTACCCATTGTGTGATTTGGGTAGCGCTAGGCTCGATATGGTCCGTGAGGAGTACAGGCGCTTGAGCGATGGTGCAAGATGTTTGATCCTGTGTGTTTTTCTGCAGTGTCGGAAGCTTGATTTTTGACGGCGAATCAATTTTTGTTTCAGCGGATTTTTCTTTTTTAGCTACCGTAGGCTGTGCGGTTTGGTTTGGGGTAGGTGTCGGGGCAGTGTTTGTCCAAATGGCGAATAATCCGGCAGATACAGACACAATAATTGCCATGGCAAGTTTTCCATACCAAGAAATCCCAGTCTTTACCTTCGGAAGCTTTTTAGAAAGTGCTTCCCAGGCCTTCGGGTCGTAATCGTAGGAGAAATCTTCTACTAGCGATTTGATATTTTTTTCAAATTGATCTTTCATCGTTTTTCGATCAGTAAAAATTGTTCTTTTAAAAGCCGTTGCAAATTCATTTTTGCTTTTGCTAAATTGGATTTTGAGGTTCCTTCTGAAATCCCTAAAATGTCGGCGATTTCTTTGTGGGTATGTTCTTCAATGACATAAAGGTTGAAAACTGCTCTGTAAGCCGGAGAAAGTTTTCCGATGGCCTCTATGGCAACCTGTCCTTTGAGTTCTAGCAGTTCGTTGTATTCTGCCTCGACCATTGGGTCAGCACTACCGGCAACAAAATCGTTGTCTTGGTCGCTGAGAAAAGGATCTTTTTTGGCTTTTCTGAGGTGGTCAATTGCCGTATTGGTTACAATCCGACGGATCCAGCCCTCTAATGAACCAGTAAAATCAAAAAATTCCAATTTATCAAAGACCTTTAAAAATGAAATTTGAAGAATCTCTTGCGCGCTGTCGCGATCGCTGAGATAACGCATACAAACTCCTAGCATTTTGCCGTAATAGGTTTGGAACAAACGCTCTTGTGCGCGTCGTTCACCCCTGAGGCAAGCCTCCACAATAGCCTTGAGTTCTTTTTGCTGCTCCAATTTTCAATGTCTAAGAAACGCAGTCAACTTAAAAGGGTTGCCTCTGCGTTGGTCGGTTTTTGAATTCCTGTCAAAAAAAGCTATTTTTTCTCAACTAATGCGTAAATTCGTCACGCCAACGCTTTTATCAATTTAAAAAAAACAAGCAAATGAAAGTAACTGTTGTAGGTGCAGGAAATGTGGGAGCAACCTGTGCTGATGTATTGGCTACCCGAGAAATCGCCAATGAAATTGTTTTATTAGATATCAAAGAAGGTTTTGCTGAAGGCAAGGCGCTCGATATCTGGCAGACAGCCCCTATCAATCTTTATGATTCACGCACTGTGGGTTCAACCAATGATTATTCGCGTACAGCAGATTCAGACGTTGTAGTCATTACTTCAGGTTTGCCGCGCAAGCCAGGTATGTCTCGTGACGACCTTATCGCAACCAATGCTGGTATCGTTAAGACCGTGACGGAAAACGTAGTGAAATACTCGCCAAATGCCATTATCATTGTGGTTTCAAATCCGCTAGATGTCATGACTTATTGCGCTTATTTGAATGCTAACATGCCTTCATCTCGTGTATTTGGTATGGCTGGTGTACTTGATACAGCACGTTACCGCGCTTTCTTAGCAGAAGAACTCAATGTATCTCCAAAAGATATTCAGGCTGTACTGATGGGCGGCCATGGTGATACCATGGTGCCACTACCTCGTTATACAACTGTTGGTGGTATTCCTGTTACTGAGCTCATCGAAGAAGCTAAATTGAACGAAATTATCGAGCGCACTAAATTTGGTGGCGGTGAAATCGTTAAATTATTAGGCACTTCAGCATGGTATGCACCAGGTGCAGCTGCAGCTCAAATGGTTGAAGCAGTTGTCCGCGATCAAAAACGCATCTTCCCAGTATGCGCATGGTTGCAAGGCGAATATGGCTATGCTAACATTTATCTTGGAGTACCTGTTGTACTCGGTAAAAACGGTATTGAAAAAATCATCGAACTTCAACTCAATGATGCTGAAAAAGCACTTCTTGCAGACTCTGCCGAAGCCGTGAAAAGCGTGATGGATGTTCTAGATAACATGATTGCAACTGCATAATTCATCTTCGACTTTAAGGTAGCAAATTAACTTGTAAAGTCAAACAAGGTATAAAAAGAGAGGGCCGCGCAGCGGCCCTCTCTTTTTTGTATGATTTTTATCTAATGTTCTCTGATTGCTACTCCTATCACGGGATTTCATACGCGCCGATGTCTGGTGGATTACCTCGGCCATTTCCTAAAATATCGTTGAATACGCTTGAGGTAATTCCGTTGTTGCTCAAAAAAGAATTATTTGCAAAAGTGAAATTGCGCTCACTTGGATTATTAAAAGCACTGGCTTTGTTCCAATACACTTGCGCTCCATAAAATGTATCAGTGTAGACTGTTTCAGATTTGATCAAGGTGTAAGAGAAATCAAAATTGAGCACAACGCCCGTCATTTGAATGGTGTCTATGGCCAATTCAGTTTTGAGATTGCCATCGAGTACGCAGTTTTTGAATACGCCTTCCTCGATACTCGATACATAGGTTTCTTCAAGTTGGTAATTCGTAAAGTAATTACTAATGCCAACAGCGGGGTTAGTAGAAGCACCATAGCCTAACAAATTACAATGATTGAAGTTAAAAGAGCCCCCTTGTAAAACCAATAAGGCGTGTGTTCCATTCTGAGAAATAACACAGTTTTCTGCTTTAACTTTGGCACCCGCATAAATGAAGACGCCATAGCGTGCCTGGTTATAAATTTGTGTGTTACTGAGTTGTAGGGTATAGCTCGTATTTGTTGGGTCCTCGCTAAATAAATGCACGCCACTGGTTCCGTTTTTTAATATGGCATAATCAATACTGGAAGGGAGCGCTTCGTGGAAGTAAATGCCATAATACTGGCCGCTCACATCTTGGTAATCTTGTTCGAGACGGTCACCTTGGAAAACCACTTCGTTCCCCAATTGGCCTTCTATTTGAAGTTTACCCTTGTACACATATAGCAACGCGTTTTTATGCAGAAATACCTGGGTGCCCGCTTGAATCGTGAGTGTTTTGGCTGAGTCAACGATTGCCGCTCCGTAAATGACATGTGGTTTGTCGTTGGGCCACGTACCTTCGTTGAAGTCAAATATTTGCGCTTGAAAATTGGAATAATGGAAGTAGGCATCTTGCCCCCAAGCGGCAAGCTTTACAAATTGGTCCTTACCATTGGTGCGAAAACGGATGGAATCCTCTATGATGAGGGGTTGATTGGCACCATTAGAATTAAGCGTAACCTCTACAAATACAAACAGCGAATCTTGGGCTTCGAGAATGATGTCTTGGTGAAGATCAGCCGGAATGCCATCGACATTGATGCTGTATACCGATTGCGAACCTCCCATGAGTTCAATGGCCTCAATTTGCAAACTTTTTTTGTCTTTGTTGTATATTTTAAAAGCCTTGGTGGTAGAACCAACTGTCGTGAAAACGGTGTCGAAAACCAAGGTGTCGGTTGAAAATTCAAGATGTGCTTTGGATAGTAAAACTTGTTTGTTGCAAGAACTGAGGCTTCCCCAAAAGAAAAAGCCAAGCAGCAAAATGCAAAAAGAAATTAAACGCATGTACATACAACGAACAAAGCTAAAGATTATTGGGGTTTCAGGTCAGTTTCAATAAAAAATGTTGTTTGGCTTGTTGGGGTCTTTTGCTCAAGAGGCCAAAATACCAAGCATCAGCGCTGAAATGAAAGTCTG
Source organism: uncultured Lishizhenia sp. (assembly GCA_964414045.1). Lineage (GTDB taxonomy): Bacteria > Bacteroidota > Bacteroidia > Flavobacteriales_D > Crocinitomicaceae > UBA952. Next base: position 7,954 of record CAYPVA010000035.1, read on the forward strand.
GCTGCGCACAAAGGTCTTTCCATTCCGCTTTGTACTGTCGAAGGATCGAAGCAGGTATCAAAATGATGCTTTCTGGGTGCAACTCCAAGTGAGCTACGATTTTTAATGCTTCTTTTTCCACTTTTTCTTCTAACCGAATGAGCTGTTTTTTTTGATTTGAAATGCACTGTTTTTCAGTTTGAAAATGGACCAAATCATAGTCCGGTAAAGCACTCATCAGTTTTTGCAGAAATAGATCAGTTTTTCTTTGAGGCCCGCTGATATTTTCTCGTCTATTAAAGACTACTTTTTGACGACGTACGCGATCTACCAAAAAGTAAGCAAATGGAGAATGGGTGCCGTGGCGGCCTTTGGCCTTCCAAATAAAAGCAGTAAATTCGAACCAGTTAAACACGGTGCAAAGTAACAAAAAAGAAGCCAAACACATGGATCCACAGGTAGCCATCAAGCAACAACTCGATGTCGTTCAAAACGGAACAGTTCCACTAGACGTTTTGTCGGCCTGCAGGGTAGGTGATGGCATTCTTGCATTTACGGAAGAACAAAAAGAACAATACCGTCAATGCGCAAAAACACTTGCTCCTGAGGTAACTTATTTTGTACCTGCCTCTGGTTCTGGCTCCAGGATGTTCGAATTTTTATTGGAGTTTCTTCACTATCCCAATCCGGAAAATTCTCAAAAAGCCGCACGTTTTTTTAGCCGTCTCTCTGAGTTCGCTTTATTTAGAAAATTACCTACTGAACTCAAGCGCGCCTATTTGAACGGTACACTTCAACTTGAAACCCTCATCGATTATCTACTGGGTGAGTCAGGTTTGAACTTTGGGAAAACCCCAAAAGGATTGATTCCTTTCCATACGCACGAACCGTTCGTTTTGAATCCATTTCAAGAGCATGTAGTACAAGCCTCTCATTTGCCTTTTAGTTCTTGTAACTTTCACTTTACGATTCAAGAAGAGTTTGAAAAGGACTTTTCACAAGCCATACTTGATTTGGAAGCACTGACATCGCAAAAATATGCGGTGAGTTATTCTACCCAAGATTCGGCTACGGATGCTTATGTGTTTCAATCCGACGGAAGCTTGCTGCGCGATACAAGTGGTAGTCCGGTAAGGAGGCCTGCTGGTCACGGAACTTTGCTCGGAAACCTTCAGGCATTAGAGGCCCGCTATATCTTAGTCAAAAACATCGACAACGTCCAACATTATACACAACAAGAACACAGCAATCAGAACTGGGAGTTCTTATTAGGCTTGCAGCTGCAAATCCAAGCGGATTTAAAGGCATTTATAGCGCATAATGATTTCGAAGGGCTTTGTCGTTGGAACGAGGCCATGGGCCTTTTTGATCCGTCATTTCTTTTGAATTCAGCCGAACAAAATTGGCAAGCGTTATTGAATCGTCCGCTAAGAGTTTGCGGCATGGTGCGCAACGATGGTCAGCCTGGCGGTGGTCCTTTCTTTATTTCAAAAGATGGCGTCAAGTCCAAGCAAATTATTGAAAAATCACAACTCATTCATTTGCCAAACGCCAGCCAACTTTTATTACAAAGTACCCATTTCAATCCGGTACTCATGGTGCTGAGTCCATGTGACTTGAACGGAGTTATGCATGATTTGCAACTTTATCAAGACGCCAGTGCATGTTTCGTGGTTGAAAAAAATCACGAAGGTCAGCGCGTAAAATTCGTTGAGCAACCAGGCCTGTGGAACGGAGCAATGGCTCATTGGAACTCGCTTTTTGTTGAATTGCCTTCGCATATCTTTTCTCCGGTAAAATCGGTCATCGACTTACTAGAAAATGCGCATCTGGCAAACAAAGCCGACTAGAATTGGTTACTTTTGTAACTAAAATAATTTGGCATGATCCCAGTTACCGTTTACAGTGAAATGACCCCCAACCCGAACACCATGAAATTCGTGGCCAATAAGTATTTGTTGCCTACAGGTGCATCGGTTGAATTCGATACAAAAATGAGCGCAAAAGGTTATTCGCCTTTGGCTGAAGCCCTTTTTGACTTTCCGTTTGTCGCCAAAGTTTTTGTGGCGTCTAATTTTGTCACAGTAGCCAAAACAGACAACGTCCCTTGGGATTTCATCACCATGGAGCTCCGTGAGTTCATCCGTGAATGGATTGCTTTTGGAAAAGAGGTACTTATCGCCATGCCAAGCCAAATTCAGCTTGACCCAGAACAAGATACCACTGAAAGTACTAATTCAAGCCCCCAAGCTCTGCCAAAATTTGAGGCCTCTGACCTGGATGACGCTATTGCAGATTTACTCGATCAATATGTGCGACCTGCAGTTGCCAATGATGGCGGCGCCATCGATTTCTTGGGTTTTGAAGATGGGAAAGTAACGGTCCTGCTCAAAGGTTCTTGCGCAGGTTGTCCTTCCTCAACTGCAACCTTAAAGGGTGGTATTGAGAATTTATTGAAACAACACTTGCCTGAAGTCAAAGAAGTTGTTGCATTTAACGGCTAATTTTTAATATTCATATAAGCTAGTTGTGAAATTAGCCTTATATTTAAATGAACAACTGTAACACGCCGTTGTTACAGCATCATACTTATGCCCGTTACCGAACAAACATACGACCTCAAAGGTGCTTTGCGCCAACATTTTGGCTTTGACCATTTCAAAGGTTCTCAGCAACAAATCATCGACAATATTCTTGCCGGACGCAACACCTTCGTGATTATGCCCACTGGCGGTGGTAAATCTATGTGTTATCAGTTGCCCTCGCTCATTTTACCCGGCACGTCTATCATTGTTTCGCCACTCATTGCCCTCATGAAAAACCAAGTTGATGCCATCCGCGGTGTCAGTGAAACGGGGCACATCGCGCACTTTCTCAATTCTTCTTTGAGCAAGTCCGAAATTCAGAAAGTCAAAGAAGATGTGCTTTCTGGACGCACCAAAATGCTCTATGTAGCGCCAGAATCCCTCACCAAGCAAGAAAACATCGATTTTTTAGCGGCAGTTCCAATTTCTTTCTTTGCCATTGATGAGGCACACTGTATTTCTGAATGGGGTCATGACTTCAGGCCAGAATACCGCCGACTTCGTGAAATTTTTCAAAAAATTTCAAATGTTCCGATCATCGCATTAACGGCAACGGCAACACCAAAGGTACAATACGACATACAAAAGAATTTAAATATGCTCGATGCCGACGTATTTAAATCATCGTTTAACCGCGATAACCTCTATTACGAAATCAGGCCGAAACGCGAAGTTGAAAAACAAATCATCCGCTATATCAAACAACGTGAGGGTCAAAGCGGCATCATCTACTGCCTCAGTCGTAAAAAAGTAGAAGAAATCGCCGAGCTCTTACAAGTAAATGGTATTTCAGCCATTCCATATCATGCCGGCCTAGATGCAACGACCAGAGCCAAACACCAAGATGCATTTCTGATGGAAGAGGTGGACGTCGTGGTGGCAACTATTGCTTTTGGTATGGGCATTGACAAGCCAGATGTACGTTATGTCATTCACCATGACATTCCAAAGTCCATTGAAAGTTATTATCAAGAAACAGGTAGGGCTGGTCGTGACGGCGGAGTAGGTGAATGCGTGGCATTTTACAGCTACAAGGACATCGAGAAACTCGATAAATTTTTGCAAGGTAAAGCCATTACCGAACAAGAAATAGGCCGTCAGTTATTACACGAAATTGTATCTTACGCAGAAACCTCTGTTTGTCGTAGGAAATTCATTTTGCATTATTTTGGTGAAGAATTCAACGAGCAAAATTGCAACGAACAATGTGACAACTGTCGCCACCCACAAGAAAAAATGCAAGGCGAGGGGTATCTCAAATTATTGCTCGACGCTGTCGCCAACCTTGATGAAACCCAAAAAGCCAAGCATTATTGCGCTTTTCTATCTGGGCACCTTAATGCTGACATCAAAGCCTACAAACACGACCAGCTCCCACTTTTTGGTGCTGGCAAGGACCAAGACGAGCATTTTTGGAATGCGGTCATACGTCAAGCAGTGGTCAATGGTTTTCTGTACAAAGATGTCGAGACCTTCGGTACGCTCAAGCTTTCAGAGAAAGGCCAATCCTTTAGAAAGCAGCCGGTACCTTTCCTAATTTTCAAGCAACACGATTTCTCAAACACCGACGACGACGACGCCATCATTGCGGTCAATCAAAAAGGTGCAGCCCTCGACGAATTACTTTATAGTCAGTTACTCGATTTAAGAAAATCTGTTGCCAAGCAAGCAAGTGTACCACCATTTGTTGTTTTTCAAGAGCCTTCTCTTCGCGATATGTGCGTGCAGTACCCCATTACGATGCAAGAATTGACTGCCATTCAGGGTGTTGGGGTAGGAAAAGCACAGCGCTATGGCCAAGCATTTCTTGACCTTATAGCTGCGCATGTAGAAGCCCATCAAATTGAAAGGCCTCTCGACTTCGTTGTCAAATCCTTGATCAATAAATCAGGCGCAAAAGTTCAGCTCATTCAGAACATTGACCGCAAGTTACCGCTTGAGGACATCGCTAAGGCACAGGGCAAGACCTTTAATGAACTGATTGAAGAACTCGAGACGGTGGTCAACTCAGGCACAAAACTCAACATTGCATATTACCTTGATGAAGTATTAGATCCAGACAATCAAGAAGAAATCATTGATTACTTTCTTGAGGCCGAATCTGACGATTTACTCACCGCTTATCATGAATTTGACGGATGTTATTCCGAAGAAGAATTGCGTTTAGTGCGCATCAAATTTTTATCGGAATACGGTAATTGATTTGCTTTTTTTGGCGCCATCATTTTAACAGACTCGCCACCGAGCTGCGCGAAACACTGTGGTAATTTGCTTTAGCTTTATTAAAGATGTCCTGAGCCATTTGCTTGGTTTTCGGATTGCTGTTTAAAGCTTCATAAATTGGCATTAAGTATTTGCGACGCCCTACCTTCACCAAGAACTGTTCTATTGCCGGTTTGATCTCAAGCGCATAAGAGCTTTGAGCTGCCAAAACAAACCATTCTTTCAATACTTCGCTGTTCTGTGAGGCACTGAAATGCAAGTCGTGGTCTAGCTGTCTCATTCTAGCAAGGCTTGTTTTTGGACTCAGGTTTCTGATGAAAATTTGCCATTCTTGTATAATGCGGTCTTCGTAATGAATGCTGAGGTCAATTTTAACTTTTCTGCGTTTTCCATTTTTGCGGATCCACTTGTATTTGAATTGTGGCTTGAACGGATTGCTACCCGAATTAACTTGCTGTGCAAAACTTTTCATTTGATCGAGCCTCGGAGCTGCAATTTGAATACAGTTTTTAGGTAGGCCTTCTTCAAAAATCCATTGGCGGTAATTGAAATCTATTTGAAGGGGGGTGAGCAAATGTTGTTCTAAGTAATCGATGAAGGTATTGGCATCAATGGTCTGAAAAGCAAAGTGGGCAAAATAATTCTTAAGGAATTTGTCCAGTGCAGCTCTGCCGACTTTTTGCTCGAGTGTTTTGAAAAAGAATGCACCTTTTACATAGGCTACGTCTGACAGTGCTAAGTCGGGGTCACGGCCCACGAGTTCAAGGTGTAATTTACTATCTTCTGGGTGTTGACTAGTTTCAATTTCTTTCAGGGCATCTTGTAATTCGTCAAATTCAATCAGGGCCATGATGTCCGCTACTTCTCTGCCAGATAAAGCCTCCATGATGCGCTGTTCAAAATAAACGGTGGTCCCTTCGTTGAGCCATAAGTCTGACCACGAATGATTCGTGACTAAATTTCCAGACCAAGAGTGCGCCAACTCATGTGCCAAAACCGATACCAAACTTTTATCTCCTGTGAGCAATGTCGGATTGGCAAAAGTGAGCATTGGGTTTTCCATGCCGCCAAATGGGAAAGAATAGGGCAGCACTAATACGTCATAGCGTCCCCAGCAATATTTACCATAAAGATTATTGGCTACCTGCATCATTTTGGGCAAGTCTTCAAATTCTTTGGCGCATTGTTGCAATAGTTCTTTTTCCGCATAGACACCACAACCTGTTCCAAGATCTTTGAATCCGATGTCTCCTACGGCTAAAGCGATGAGGTAACTTGGGATCGCATAGGGCATTTCGAAATGATAAACGCCCGTGGCATTCAGCGATGTCGGATTCTTGGCGCTCATGAGGGCTAATAGATCCGAAGGCACCTTGACATCAGCGCTATATGTGATGCGATTGGAGGGTGAATCTTGTAAAGGAATCCAGGTGCGTGTTAAAATGGCTTGCCCCTGTGTATAGAGAAAGGGTTTTGTTTTAGAACTCGTTAGGGTAGTGTCTAGCCAAT